>JALSOK010000023.1 GCA_026986535.1 Caldifarciminota bacterium | reverse complement strand
GGTTTTAAAATTTAACCGCCCATGCACATAACCCACATTCTGGCCCATTTTCCCCTCGAGAAGTGCCATCTGGACAGGCTGGGCAGGGTCCTGAAGGGGCTGGGGGAGCCGCTTTCCAGAAGACCTTTCTTCTCCGGAAGGAATGTCAGGCTTTACAGGAGCAGAAGGGGAATATTCTGGTTTGCCGGAATAGGGGACAATATGAACACCGACTGGGTCCCCTTCTGGAACGAGAGGTTTACCCACAGCTTCATGAATCTGGTTGTAGTCTTCATCCGGCTCGAGGATGAGCGGCTGGACGAAATCGAGAGGGCCCTCTCTGGCAGGGGTGGCAATCTGAGGAGGGGGAGGATTTCCACCCGCAAGAGCTACTTTTTCTTCAAAAGGGGAAAATCCCTTCCCATGGAATTCCTTTCCGTGGAGGTCCCCGGCAGTGGGATAGAGATTGCATTCTACAGGCAGGAGGGAGATATTCCGTCCGATGGTCGGGCCATAGAGGAGGTGGAACTGCGCCTCATACCGCAGGCCGTTCCCGTTTATAGAAAGCTGTTCTTTTCCCTGCCCATTCCGATGGAGGGGGAATCCGGAACCTACAGGGTCATCATGGGAAATCAGAGACTCGTATTTCTGGGCATGCAGCCCCATCACAGGGCCATCGTCAGGTTCAGGCCCTCCGATGAGAAGTACGGGGGGAGGGGGCTGGACATACTGAGCCTCCGGATGGAGACCACATCCGTTTAAAATTGACATCCATGTACAGGTTTCGAATACAGGGGCCAACTCCTCTGGAGGGGGAAGTGAAAATCAGCGGTTCCAAGAATGCATCCCTCGCCATAATCCCCGCCGTCATCCTGCTGGATTCCCCGGTACTGCTGAGAAATGTTCCGGATATAGAAGATGTTCGCACGATTCTCTCCATCATGGAGTCCCTTGGAGCCACTGTAGTGAGGGAGGCGCGAAACGACATAAGGATCGATCCCACCACAATTAATTCCCACGAGGTGCCCTATTTCCTGGCCAGCAGGATGAGGGCTTCCATATACACCCTGGGGCCCCTTCTGGTGAGGTTCGGAAAGGGGGTGGTTTATATGCCGGGGGGATGTTCCTTCGGGCCCAGACCCATCGATTTTCACATAGAGGGGCTGAAGAAGATGGGGGTGGAAATCACCATAGAGCACGGCAACATAGTGGCCTCTGTGAAGAGGTTCCGCTCCGCCCATATTAATCTTCCCTTCAAAAGCGTGGGGGCGACCATACACCTCATGACAACTGCCGTCAGGTTGAAGGGTATCCGGACGGTGATATCCAATGCGGCCCTGGAGCCGGAGGTGGTGGATACGGCCCGCTTCCTCAATGGGGCGGGGGCCAGGATATACAATGCCGGTTACGATGAAATCATAGTGGAGGGGGTGGATAGGCTGGAGCTGGATGAGTACGAGGTGATACCGGACAGGATAGAGGCGGGTTCCTTCGCGGTGGCGGCGGCGATGGCAGGCAGAATCCTTCTCAACGGTGTCGTGAGGGAACACATGGTTTCCACTCTGGATAGGCTGGAGGAGGCAGGAGCTGTTTTGCAGTGGGTGGATGAGAGGAGGCTTATGGTGAGCAGACCAGAAGGCCGTATCCGGCCCCTCATGATAAAGACGGCCCCCTTTCCGGGCTTTCCCACCGATATGCAGGCCCAGTTCATGGCCATGCTCACCGTGGCCGATGGGGTGAGCGTCATAAAGGAGGGGATATACCCCAGCAGGTTCCATCACGCCTACGAGCTCCAGAGGATGGGGGCGGATATAAGGGTGGACCACGGGGAGGCCCTGGTGAGGGGCGTGGATAAGCTCACGGGGGCCATAGTCAATGCCACGGACCTCAGGGCTTCCATATCCCTGGTCCTTGCCGGCATAATAGCCGAGGGGGAGACCATCGTGGAGAATATAGAGCACATAGACAGGGGATATGAGGAGGTGGAGAATAAGTTCAACTCCCTGGGGGCGAGAATCGTGAGGGAAATGTCGGGATGAACTGATCAGTCATACAGGCGCTTCGTGTAAATCACGCTCTTTCAATAGTTTCTCCCTTAATAGGTACATTAGGTCAGTCCGACTATAATTGATGCGATGGCAGTTATCCATACCACTGGACGATGGCATTTCTCAAAACAATCGTCAGGGGAATCCGGCCGGGGGCTTCGGCTCCTGGCCATGAATCAGTTTTATGGCCTTTTCTATCTTTTTCCTGCGCCTTTTATCGAGGGGATCCATTATGTTCAGAAGGAGGGTCTTTCCATCCGGGATGCGGATTCGGGCCCCCTCTATGGAGGAGATTTTCGAGAATAGTCCATCGCGTTCATCCGGAGCGATGGAAGTCTGCAAACCTGCTACCGGAATCAGGGAATCGGTTTCCCCAAGGAATCCGGTGGTGACGCTCCTGAGGAGCTGTTCATCCGGAGGAGTGATGCTCCCATCCAGGAGGATCCATGTTCTGTCGAATGTATTCAGGCGGACATCCGTCAGCAACAGCCGGCCGGATATGGAAAATTCCAGCTGGGCGAGTCCCACGAATCCTATCTCCTGAGCCATAAGAGTGGAAATATCCCAAAGCCTCCACAGGATCTCCTTCTTTGGGGTCAGGGTTTCCATATAGGTGTACCTGTCTAAATGGCGGAGGATTACGGGCCGGTACATCTTCGTCTCACCCCTTCTGCTCCTTGCCACCAGCATGAAGATGGTGTCCTTTCCTTCCGGGTCTCCGGCCTCTATACCCATATTCTCTGCGATTTCTTTCCATCTTTCTGCCCTTTCCATGGCGTAGGGGGGAGGGAAGGAGCGATTCCCCGGAATCCGGATGTCCATGGATATAACCGCGTCGAAATCGCCGGACCGAAGCGGTTTGCAGTCTTCGGGAAGGGCCACATCCAGGCCCAGCTCCAGACCCCTGGCATATAAGAGCAGGGATTCCACCCCGCATCCGGCGATGAGGAGTTTCATCAGAGTACTGCTATGGCTTCGATTTCCACCAGAGCACCCTTTGGAAGCTCTTTTACCGCAATGGTGGCCCTGGCGGGGTATGGTTCGCTGAAGTACTTTGCGTAGATCTCATTCACCACAGGGAAGTGGGACATATCCGTGATGTAGATGGTGGTTTTCACCACATTCTTTTCGCTCGCCCCTGCTGCTTTCAGGATTTCCATGAGGTTCTTGAGGACCTGCTCCGTCTGCTCCTTCAGGGTTTCCTTCATGTTGCCATCCCTGTCCAGCCCGATCTGACCGCTTATGAACAGGAGATTCCCCACCCTGACGGCGGGGCTGTAGGGCCCTATAGCCGCGGGGGCGTTTTCGCTCTTTATGGCCTCTTTCATGGATTTCCCTCCTGTTTACGCCAAAAGTATAAACGGGGGCGGGATTTCCATATATGCCATCCATACAGGAGAAGGGCTCCAATCAGGGGGGTCTTCAGGTGGATTCCCGCCGGGACCGCTGTGAGCACGAATGAGGAGAAGAGTATCGATGCGAGTGCAATCCGGAGCCTCCTGTTTTCCTCCATCGTCAGCAGGTTGTAGGTGGGCAGAAGCAGAAAGACATAGTAGTGGAGCCAGGAAATAGGGGAGAGGACTGCTCCGCTCAGGGCCAGAATTCCAAAGGACAGGCTCCTGTTCCAAGTGATAAGGGCTGGAAGGACCATGAGGAGGGATAGCAGGATGTATCCCGGGGTGGGAAGGTGCAGGGATTTCCATACGGAAAGGAGGGTATAGTTCTTGTAGTGGACGAATCCATGGGCATAGACCCTCTCGGTCAGTTTTCCGCTTCTTATTAGACCGGTGACCATTTCGCTGAGCCATGTGTTTATATCCGCGATGAGGAGGTGGGGCCCCCGTACAGACAGTCCGATTCCCAGGAGCAGGAGCGAAAAGAGGAACAGGTTAAGTACGAACCGCAGGGGTCTCTTCCTGAGGAAGTGGGGAAAGTACACTATTCCCAGAGCCTTTATCCAGGCCGGGATTGTAATCAGCATGTGGGACAGGCCCGCCCTCTTTTCTTCCAGAAGAAGTGCAATCAGGGGAAGGGATGCAAAGGCCATGATGTTGATCTGACCCAGGAAGAGGGTGTCTGCGATGGGCACGATGAGCAGGAGGGCGGAGGTGTATGCCCTGTCCCTGTCCGGCAGCATTTCCAGTGCCACATACAGGCTCAGCAGTTGCAGAATCATTACCAGAACGAAGGTGCCCCATTTGTGAAGCAGGGGGCTCAGGGGGGCCAGCAGATATGCAAATACGGGTGGAAAGCGGTAGTATGGCGAGCAGTCGTATATAACGCGGGGCTGGAGAGCGCACTCTATTCCAAGGTATATGTGGTTGAAATCGGAGGTTCCGTTGAGCCGCTCCATTCCTATGAGGGTCGCGATAATCACAAGGCTCCAGAAGATGATTCTCGTGAGGGGTCTTTTCATCCTCTGCGAAATTTTAGTTCAGGGGGAGGAATATCTCCTGGCGGCCTTCTCCAGCCTCTCATTTATGGCTACACCCAGACCCACTGCGGGCACCCTCTGGAACACGATGGCATCCAGGCCCATTTCGTCGTACATGTGCATCCTGTCGAACAGGTTGGAGGCCGCTTCCCGCAGGTCTCCCCCCTCGCTGAGCCAGTCGTGAATCACTTTCTGCCTCCACCGGTGTGGAATTCGCACCTTTTTGAATGTTATGAGGGCTATTCTCTCGAATCTTTCCAGCAGTCTTTCGACCTCCTCCAGTTCTTCTATGAGTACGACCGGGGTGGTGGGAGAGTAGTGGTAGGGGAGCTGGCCGGGGGCCATCTTTCTGGATTTCCTTACGACCCTCATGCCCGTGGCCTCTTCTATATCCTCCCGGGGAACCGCCCCCGCCCTCAGGAGGTAAATGGTTTCCCCCTCCACATAGACTATCGTGGACTCTATACCGTGGGGAGTTTTTCCCGCATCCAGGATCAGGTCAACCCGTCCGCCCAGCTGTTTGAGTACATGCTGTGCCCTGGTGGGGCTGGGGTATCCGAATCTGTTTGC
>JALSOK010000022.1 GCA_026986535.1 Caldifarciminota bacterium | reverse complement strand
CAAAGATATAGGCTCCCCCACCCTTTTCCACCTCCACCCTCCTGCGGCGCAGGATATCCGGAAGCCCATGACCGAAGAAGAAGTTATCCCCCAGTATGAGCGCCACAGGCTCATCCTTTATAAAATGGCTCCCGACCGCGAAAGCGTCCGCGATTCCACGGGGTTCGCTCTGGACTTCATATTGAAGCCTTATTCCGAGATAACTGCCATCCCCCAGAACCTTCCTGAATCTGTCCGTATCCTGCGGGGTGGAAATTATGAGTATATCCCGGATCCCGGACAGCATCAGGACCGAAAGGGGATAGTAAATCATGGGTTTATCGTAAATGGGAAGCAGGTGCTTGTTGACAGAATAGGTGGCCGGATACAGGCGGGTTCCCCTGCCACCCGCCAGCACTATTCCCTTCATTTCGCAAATTTTACAGGTGCAGACATTTATATACATCGACAGCATCTTCACGGAAGCGGCATTAAAATTCTTATGCATGTTCGTGATAAAGAGAAGATTTCACTTCTGCGCTTCCCACAGGTACTCCATTGTCCACCTTTCGCCGCAGGAGAACGAAGAACTATTTGGAAAGCTCTATCACCAGCACGGCCACAACTATATTCTATTCGTGAGCGTAAAGGGCAATCTGAAATCCACCGGGATGGTCATGAATATAAAGGAGTTGAAGTCGAAGGTAAAAGCCATTGTCGATGAGAAATACGATCACCGCAATTTGAACGAGGAGCATCCGGCGTTCAGCAGTATAAATCCAACTACGGAGAATATTGCCCTGGTCCTCTGGAAGGAAATATCCAGAGTCATCGAAGATAAGGACATAACCCTGCACAGCATAGAACTGCAGGAGGGAAAGGAATTGAAAGTGGAGTATAAAGGGGGAAAGAGCATGATTTTGTCGAGGGAATATAGATTTTCGGCCGGACACCGCCTGTACAATCCGGACCTGTCTGCAGAGGAAAACCTGAGGCTGTATGGAAAATGCTCCAATCCCCACGGTCACGGCCACGATTACACACTCAGGGTGTATGTGAAGGGGTGGCCCGATGAAAAAACGGGTTTTCTCATAAACATAGAGGAGATGGACAGAAGGGTAAAGGAAATAATAGAAGAGCTGGACCACAGGTTCCTCAACGAGGAGGTGGAATTCTTCAGAAGGCACCTGCCCACAACAGAAAACATCCTGCTGTATATATGCGGCAGGCTAAAAGGAAAACTGCCTCTCGAGAAGATAGAAATCATGGAGACGGAGAACAACATATTCGAACTGGAATGCACAGATTAAAATTACCCCATGAAGACAGCCATAATAACCGGAGCCTCCAGCGGTATCGGAAGAGCAATAGCACTGGAACTGGCAAAGGAGGGGGTGGACCTTCTCCTCCTCTCCAGAAATGAGGAAAAACTGAAGCATCTGGCCGATGAAATCCGCTCCCTTCACGAAGTTAAAGTCCTGTATATTCCCTTTGATCTTCACAAAAACAGGAACTATGATCTGATAGTCAACATAGCGCTGGAAAACTTCGATTCCCTGGACATACTGGTAAATAATGCCGGTATCGGCTATGCCGGGTCCATTGAGCAGATAAGCGCACAGGACATAGAGAAAATCTTCTGGACCAATCTCTTCTCCCACATCCTGCTTACCAAAAGCGTAGTCCCCTATATGAAACAGCAGGAAAGGGGGTCCATAGTGAATATCATAAGTCTCGTGGCCTTCAGGCCCATGAAGTACTGGGGCCTGTACAATGCGAGCAAGTCCGCCATGGAAGGCTATTTTAAAACTCTCAGGCAGGAAGTTAAAAAATACGGCATAAATGTGATAAATGTCTATCCGGGATGGACTGATACCGCCTTCTTCGAAAACGCCGGCATAGAGCAGAAGGTGAAAAACAGCTTCATAAAGCGCTTCATGGACAGTCCGGAGTTCGTGGCCCGCAAGGTGGTAAAGGCAATAAAGAAGAGAAAGAAGGAGGTGTATATGCACTGGTGGGGGTGGCTTCTGGCAAAGTGCCACGGTCTGCTTCCATAATGTTCTGGGTTTAAGAGCGATACGGAGCCAATTCTTCAGTTTCGATTCGTATCCCGTAAGATATTTAAAATCTGCAACTTCTATTCTATGAACTGACCGGTCAGGAAGGTATAATTCCACAGCGAAGGAGGTAATTATGGAGATATTAGCATTGATGATAGCGGGTACGGAACCCGCAGACAATCTGTACGGGAAAGATTTTCATCAGAATGCAGTTCAGGATTTAAATCTGATGGAATCTCTCTCAGGAAGTGAAAAGGGGGAAAATGTTTACATACCTCTGTGGGGAACGGACTTAAATGTCAGGGAGGGATACTGGAGCCTGATAGATATGGCCGTGGATGTGGATGACAACGACAACATCTATGTTGCAGTACTGGTGAACCATGCCCAGCCTGCAGAGAACGATACTATAGAAGTATGGAGGTCCCAGGACGGTGGTATGAGCTGGAACCATCTATACTCCCTGTACGAACCGGGGAACGATGGAGGGATGGAAGAAATAGACATGGTTGTGGGCGGAGGTTCCAACCCATACATATACACATTCATCAAATACGACAACGCGGGAGCGGATGCGGACGAGGGTATATGGATGAACAGAAGGAGAGGTGACGGCACCGGAAACCTGTGGATAAGGATTACATCGGACTCCACGGATGAGAAGATAACTGCATCGATTAACTCCAGCGAATACCTGATGATCGGATACAGGGAGAACGGCGAAGATATCTTCATACAGTACTCTTCGGACAGCGGGGAGACCTGGAACAGCGATTATGTGTCCACGGGAGTCCGCGACTGGCCCTCCGTGTGGATAACCGACGATACAATAGGTCTTATAGCATACACCGTCGATGATACAGTAATAAGAGTGGGCAAGTACTACGATAACTTCAGCAATTTCGATTTCTACAACATTTATCCGAATGCGGCAAACCTGATGCACACCAGCATAAGCGGAGACAACTCCGGAAACTACATCGTCGTATGGTCCAACTACCATTCATCGACTGATGTATGGGATGTTCATTATGCCTACACAACAGACTCAGGAACAAACTGGCAAACCGGACCATTCCCCCCCCTGAACTTCCCCTACGGTAGCAGAGATGCATTATACCCTTATGTGAAATACTCGGGCTCATATAGATTCGTTGTAACTCTTACGGGCAGTTTCGACAGCCTCTACTATGCCTATTCCTCCTCCGTGGATGGATGGAATCAGTCGACAGTGGTGAATGACTATAATGCCACAACCATGTTTGGAGCCCGCGTGGACAGGACCACCTATACATCTGGAGGATTCGTGGTCTACAGGGAATACGGTTCGGGCAATGTATGGATAGATGGATTCAACTATACCGGCAATCAGGAAATATCCCCGACAGAAAAATTTGAAATCTCCGTCGAGAGAAGAGTTCTCAGGATAATCAACAACACCGGAAGGACACTTCAGGTAAAAGTATTCTCCACCTCCGGGAGGGTTATTGCGACAATGCATGTGGGCTCAACAGGATTTATGGAACTTCCCTCCGCAGGAATATACCACATTCAATTCCTGGGAGAAGGTATAAACACAGGCAGAACCATAGTTACATACTGAAAAGGGTCGATAGGCGGGGCTCCCCGCCTCACTTCAGATTCCATATACCCGGCTCTATGATCTCCACGCTGTTTCCCGCCGGATCCCTGAAGTAAATGGACCTGCCCCCCTTCCATTCCACTGTCTTCTCTATTTCGATTCCTTTAGACCGGAGATACCGGACCCACTCGCCTATACTATAGCCTGCGGTATCGAAGGCCACATGCCCCTGCCCATCGCACCCATGGGGAGGAACGCTCTCGTTTCTGCGCGTATAATCCGGATTGAATATGAGGAGCATACCATCGCCAACCCTGAAGAACACGAAAGCCCCTTCCTTTCTGGAATAAACCTCCAGACCCAGTATATCAGAATAGAACCTCTCCACCTCATCCAGATTTCTGGCGTAAAGTACGGTTTCTCTGATTTTTCCGGCCTTCATGGGAGTCAATATTAAAGGTCGATTACTTCGAAATCTATAGTAACGCTACCCTCCAGTTTTATTCCCTGTTGCTCTGCGGCCTTCCTGGCATCGTATATCAGGCTCTTGACCAGGTTCCTCGCGTAGTCGTAAGTAAATGTTTCCGCAAGTATGCTCAAATCCAGTGTCCCATTTCTGACACGAACCTCGACAAATATCGTCATATTTAAGTTTAAAGGGGACTGGGGATATATGGAGGGAGATCTCCATGAGATACAAGAGGATAGCGGAGAGGGAGGAAGCCGTATTCAGAGATATGGGAGATAGCTGCACTGCTGGAGATGGTAGCGGCTTTTGAGATGCCTGCCACCACACTGGCACAGATGATAATAGGTCCCCACATACGTTCTTATCACATCTTCCGAAGGGACAGTATAGAGAAGGCATACAGACTTTTGAGGGAGGAACTAAAAAGGGGGAGGTATCCAAAGGGTCAAAATACATAGTCGATGGGATGCTTATAGAGACTGCGAAGTTATGGAGGGCGAAATTCAGGGGAGGAAAGAGGTTCTGGATAAAGAGGAAAATCAACAGGATATACAGCCAACACACGAATAGATTTGAGAGCCATGAGAGGACGGTATATGTAGTGCTATTGATGGTTATAATCAATGCCTCAGAGGGCAAAGTGGTGGATATCTGGTTTCATCCGGGCAGTTTTCATGAGAGGAAGGGACATACACTTAAAATTGCGTAGAGGGAGGTAGCAGAGATGCCAGGAGGAGAAAGATGAGCGAGAGGGAGAGGAAGCTAAGGGATATGGCCATGGAGATAGTGGAGAGCCCGGGATTTGAGGGAGATGGAAGAAGAACGAAGAGGCAGGAGAGAAGTTGTTAAGAGTTCTGCTTTCCATGGGTTATACCCGTGGCACTGCAAAGATGGTCCCCTCGGAACCGGGCATAAAAGCAGGGGATATAGAAGCCATAGACACTTCTCCTGTGGATGAGAGCGCGGCTTTCGTGTATCTGGATGG
>JALSOK010000021.1 GCA_026986535.1 Caldifarciminota bacterium | reverse complement strand
AAGTGTCGTTGGATTCTGGGGGTATGCCCTTTTCGAAGGCTATATCGTAGAGGGTCACCAGGTCCTTGCTTCCCGGCCTTACATTCAGGTCTATGGAGAGGTGGTTCCAGTTGTGGACATCCACATTGGGAACATTCTTCTGAAACCATTCCATTACCGTTTTCTCGAAGATTTCCCAGATGGGGACAGTTTTCCCTTTGACTTCCAGTATGGCTCTTCCCACCAGTTCGATCTCTATGGGCTGGACCATTTCACCTCCGCCGAATCTGGGCCTGGACCTGCCTCCCACCAGGACCGCCTTGTCCAGATTGTGATGGTAAATGCGGCCGAACTCCTCCAGGTAGAACTTGGAGAGGTTTATACTGGTCTGCTCTGCAATTGCATCGCATATTGTATCAGGATGTCCTATCCCCTTCCTCTCCACTATTTCCACCCTCTCCTTCTCCAGGGGTGGGAACTCCAGCCGTGTCACTCTTATCACTTTCGCCTCCCTCCTTTTTTATGGTATCGCGGGGAACTGTGTCCAGCATTTCTTCAACTATACTGGACAGGATCATCTCCTTCTCCTCCCTGGCACTCGTCTCCACAGGGAGGAGGTAATCCTCCTCTAACCTGTACTCCAGTTCTATGGGCTGTGGCTCCCTTTTCACCATGAATCTCCTGAAGGGGCGGTATATCTGGCCCCGCGTGACTTCCTCGAACTTCTTTACGCTCTCGTTGTATCGACTTATGGCCTTATGCATCGAGGTATCGAACTTTTCGGTCCGGTAAACATAGAGTCTGAGGGAATCTATTCTTTCATCCTCTGCTTCCACCCTGTCCAGAAACTCTTTCAGGTTGAAGATGTAGTTCTCTATGGTGGGAATGTATTTCACATCCTTTTCCCTGTGGAATTCGATGAGGCTGGAATCCAGCCTCTCTATGAATGGGGATTCCCCGGCGAACTTTTTCCTGTAGTACGAAACCATGCTGTCTATGGATTCGTATCTCTTCTCTGCTGTTCTTATGAGTTCTTTCCGGGCGGTTTCTACTTCCTCCTTTGCAAACTTAACCCTGTAGTATCCTCTGAGAAAGAGGGTGAGGAGCACTATCAGGGCCGTTAATGCTACTATAAACCTGTTCAATTTCAACTGGACAGCTCCAGCATTCTCTTTATTGGAAGGAGGGCCCTCTCCATGACCTCATCTGGAAGCTCGATTCTGTACTTCATTTCCCTGAGGGAGTCCCTTAGCTTTTCTATCGTAATCATCTTCATGTATTCGCATACGGCCTCTCTGTTGGCGGGAAGGAACTCTTTGTGGGGATTCTTCTTCTTCAGGGGATACAGGATTCCCACCTCCGTGGCAATGATGAATTTTTGCCTGTCGCTCCGGGCGGCGTATCTTATCATTCCACTGGTGGACAGAATTTTAACCTCTATCCCGTTGTTTCCGTCCATCAGAGAAGCGTTGTATAGGCACTGGCTACTGCATCCACACTCCGGGTGTACCAGCAGTTCTGCATCCGGGTAAGTCTCCTTCAGTCTCTTCATCTCTTCGTACGAGAGACCGGCGTGCACATGGCACGCCCCGTCCCATATTCGTATATTTTCCCGCCCCGTGACCCTCCTGATCCACATTCCCAGGTATTTGTCGGGCAGGAGCAGAATTTCCCTGTCTTCCGGAATTGCGTTTATTACTTTTACGGCGTTGGAGGAGGTGAATATGTAATCACACTCCGTTTTCACATCGGCAGTGGTGTTTATGTAGCAGACCACAACCGCTCCCGGATGCTGTTTCTTCCATTCCCTCAGCTGTTCTACGGTGATGGAGTCGGCCAGCGAGCATCCGGCACCGGGATCCGGTATGAGCACCGTCTTGTCGGGATTCAGAATCTTGGCCGTTTCCGCCATGAAGTTTACGCCGCAGAAGACTATGACTTCAGCATCCGTCTGTGCAGCCTTCCGGGCCAGTCCCAGACTGTCTCCGACGAAGTCAGCCACATCCTGCACCTCGGGGAGTTGATAGTTGTGGGCCAGTATTACCGCGTTGCGCTCCTCCTTCAACCTGAGGATTTCTTCCTGTATGGCCTTTATATCCCCCCTTGCTGTTGCGAAGCTCATCCTTTCTTATCCTCCTCCAGCAAAATCTTTACATGGTACTCCTGAAACATCCTGTCCACATATTCCTTCCAGGCTTTGTTTCTTTTTTCGGCAATTATTCTTCTCTCTATCGCCCTCCTGACCTCCTCAAGGGGCCTTACCCTGGAGGGGTTATATTCGTTGACTTTGACTATATGCCATTTGCCATCGTACTTGAACCTGTAAACCTTTCCGGGCCTGAATCTCGAGAGCTTTTCCACATATCTGGCATCCTGCCTGGAGGTTACTATCTTGAATCCACCGCTCTTTCTTTCTGTTTCTATCTCCGTGTATATTCTGGCCAGGGAGTCCATCTTTTCCGGATTCTTCCTGAGCAGGCGGTACAGTTTGCTGGCGGTTCCTGCGTCCGATACCACTATCCTTCTGATTCTGGCACTGGCAGGGATAGAATAATTGGCTTTGTGGGTTTCGTAGTAGTTTTTGATTTCTTCCTCCGTTGCTGTAATGCTCGAAAGTATGCTGTCCTTGTAGAATTCGCTCAGGTCCTTTTCGAAGATCTTCTTCATATCACTGTAAGCCCTGAGGAAGGTTCTGTCGTAGGTGGAGGCGTACCGGTAGATCAGTTCTCTCTGCGCAATCATGGATGTGAGCCTCCGTATGCCCTCCCCCTCGAGGAATGCCTTTCTGTAGAGGGGAGGAACCCTGTTGTTCAGGTAGTACATATAGACATCTTTCGTTATCCAGTATCCGAGGCTGTCGATTACCGCTATGGTATCCGGAATCTGCCTTCCGAATGTGTCAACCACGAATCTGAATCCATAACTTCTTGTGAGGCTGTCCAGCAGTGTTTCCCATTTCCTCCTGACTTTTTCGTTCTTCAGCTGATTCTCCAGGGTGATGTACACTTCGCTCAGGGGTTTGTATCCACCCTTCTGCACCTTCTCCACTTTTATGGCGAACAGGGTGTCCCTGAGCCTCTTTATGAGAATGGAGCCCTCCTGCGCATCTATCAGCTGATTGAACAGGACACTGTCTTTCGGGAGGATGGTTCTGGGAGGCTTTCCCTTGAAAACGGAGTCTTCGGGTGCTTTGGTGGAATCCTCCCACGCAACGAATATGGCCTTTATGTAGGGCCTGAGTTTGAAGGCTTCCCTGTGGGCCCGGTACAGGGAGTCCACCTCTGAAGAGTCCACGCTGACGCTCTTCTGTATGACCTCTGTGAAATAGGTTCTTGCCACCAGGTCCTTCAGGTCTTCCCTGAACTTCCTCTGGAAGGTGGAGGAGTGGTGAAACTTCCTGTTCAGTGCATCCATAACGATGAGTTTCCTCTCTATGATGTTCCTGAGGAGTTCCCTTTTGCCTTCGGGGGTCTGATATTTGCCTCTGAGGAACACGGGGGTGGCTTCGATTTCCTTCTCCAGCTCCATCAGGGTGACCCTGCCTCCGTCGAATGTGGCGGCATCCCCTTCTTTGTAGTTGAGGGGGAAGATCCTCTCCACGGCTTCCATCGCCTTCTGGACATACTTCCCCTCCGGATACTCGAGCACATATTTTTCGTAATACTCTGCGGCCTTTTCGGTGTTCCCGGAAGCTTCAGCAAATACTCCAAGCCTGTAGAGATAATCCCCCTTCCTGTCCAGTTTATAGGCTTCCTCTTCCAGAGAAAAGGCCCGCCCATTGCTGTCCGGATAAAAGTAGAAGAAGGATACATCGGCCGCCCCTGTGAGGGCAAATGCCCTGTCGGGTCCGCCGTACTTTTTCGAAAGCAGGAGGTAAGTGGAGTAGGCCCTGTCCACTTCCTGACGCATTTCCATTCTGCGGGCATCCTTGAATTCCTCATCTGTAAGGATGCGAAGCCCCTTCCCCCCCATGCATCCTGCAATTGTCAGGATGGAGGTTAACACAATCCATCTCCTCATATTTCACCTCCTTTGGTTAATTGAAGTGCGAGGGCACACCCCACGGGAATGAGAAGGTTATCGTCTATTCCCGCTGAAAACATCTCTATCAATGCCCCCACCAGTATGGCAATCATTCTGGATTTCAATTGAAGGTTGTGAAAGAAGATGCTCACCAGCAGACCTCCGATCACGAATCCAATGAATCCCCAGAGGGTCTTGTCTCCCACCACCCTTATCCGGGGCCTCATGTATTTTCCCAGCAGTGCAGCCAGGGGGTCGCTTACTGTGAGCAGAAGCATGGAGAAGGCGGCTATCTCCCTGCTGAAGAATACATTGAGGATCATGAAGGAGAGAAACAGGAAAGTGGCTCCGGAATATGTCTTTTGCTCCTGCTCCTTCAATATGTCCCTGAAGAAAAGCATGAAGAGTTTTCTGAATCCCCGGCTCGTGAGCCGGAGCGTGTCCACAGCGAGGACCAGGAGGAATACGGATATGAAGAAGAGCTTTCGGGTGGGGTCCGGCAGGAGGAATACGGGAAGAATGAAAATAGCGGAAAGAATATGAAAAAACTTGCGCCCCGGGGTGTTCATCGTGGTGGAAATTTTAAAGTGGAACTATATACCCCAACTGAGAAAATAAATTTACGGGCATGAGGTGGGGAATCGGAGGAATAAGGGGGGATGGGGACGGATTTTTACATACCTGCCACCGGTTCCATCACATCTTCCGAGAAGGAATACAGACTTTGGGGGAAATACATAGTTGATGGAATACTCGTGGAAACCGGGGATATATCCTCGAGATTGTGTAATTTACACTCTTAAAGAGGCTGAGTTCACAGGAGGCATCGTTAAAGGCCGGAAGGGCTTTGAGCCAGCGGGAAGAGAGGGACATAATCTCCTGCCTTCTGAACTGCCTGAAAACAGCCCCTATGGGATTGGTAGAGAGGAGAATTATCGATAAGGGACCTGAAATAGAACCCCGGACGGGGGAATCTCTTCCACGGTTTCCCCATAATCCCCGGCCCTCAGCATAAGGCAGGCTTTTCTTTCCTGCGCCCATCCAGATACACGAAAGCCGCGCTCTCATCCACAGGAGAAGTATTTATGGCTTATATATCCCCTGCTT
>JALSOK010000020.1 GCA_026986535.1 Caldifarciminota bacterium | reverse complement strand
GCTTCGGCTTCAGGGATTCCCTGGTTTCTCCATAGAGGGGAACCACTTCCAGGTCTGTGAAGGTGTCTTTCAGCACGGCCTCCTGGTCCTGGGCGGTGGCGAAGAAACCGTGTTCGGGGGTGAATAACCGTTTGATATTCAGCCCCTGTTTCGCGATAACCTGAACCGAGTACTCCAGATTTCTGGATACGGCGGCGGCGTGGGACAGGATCCCCCACGCATTGCCCCTGAATTTATGGGCATCCTCCAGAAATCTCTCTAACCCCGTTTTCACCTTATTCCAACTGTTATTTCCTGATAAAGGTCCTTCAGGTACAGGGTATCGGTGAAGGAGGGGTTGTCTATGCTGATCTGTATTAGCTGGTATATTCCTCCCTTGACGAGGCACCTGTCCATCAATTCCACGGCTTCGGAGGGAAGGGTGTACTGGTAGCTCTTGAGAGCTCCTGGCTGGGTGGTTCCGAAGAGAAGCTTCATCCTGAAGGTGGTGTCCGGATCCTGAGTTTCGTATCCGGCTGTCTGGAGTATGCTTTCATATGCGGCGCATGTGGCGGCATCCGCTGTACAGTCGAGGCTTGCATACAGTCTGACGCTGTCCGGGTCCTTTGCCACATAACCCGTATCGCTGAACCATACTGTATAGCTTATCTGGGCCACATTGGATGAGTCCTTCCAGTAGGTCTTCATGTCCCTGATTTCCACTATGTTGGAGGGGACATCCTCGAAGGGCAGGTACTTCTCTATGTAAAAGGTGACCTTTCCCACAGGGGTTCCGTAGCCCACTATCGGGGCTTTCACATCGGTGGGGGGTGTTTTCACCGTAAATTCCAGAATCCCCTTACATGCCAGCAGGGAAAACAGAATTCCCGCTCCCACGATTAACCTCTTCATGTGTAAAATTTTAAGTGGAGAAGGCACCCATTCAAGTTTTGCCCGTGCATCCGATGTCGCGGCTCCCAAAGTGTAAAATTTCTCCATGAAATTCTTCGTCGATACTGCCAGCAGAAGAGAAATCAAGAGGCTCGTGGAATGGGGCATTATAGACGGTGTTACGACGAACCCGTCCCTCCTTTCGAAGGAGGAGGGCAGACCCGAAGAAATCATAAGGGACATCTGCGAAATGGTCGGAGGGCCCGTTTCCGTCGAGGTGGTTGCCACCGATTACGAGAATATGGTAAAGGAGGGCAGACGGCTCGCCTCCCTTCACGAGCATGTTGTTATAAAGATACCCCTGACGCAGGACGGTATTAAGGCCATTAAGACCCTTTCGGATGAGGGGATAAGGGTCAATGCCACCCTTATATTCAATCCGGTTCAGGCTCTGGTGGCGGCCCGGGCTGGTGCCGCGTATGTATCTCCCTTCGTGGGGCGTCTGGACGATATCGGGCACGATGGTATAGAGATAGTAAAGCAGATAGTGGACATATTCACCATCCACGACATCGAAACGGAGGTCCTGGCGGCCAGCATAAGGCATCCCCGGCATGTACTCCTCGCCGCCCTTGCCGGTGCGGATGTGGTGACCATACCCCCTTCCGTCTTCGATAAGATGATCAGGCACCCCCTGACGGATGTGGGACTGGAGAAGTTCCTCTCTGACTGGAGAAAGGCGAGCAAGAAGTTCGATTCATGACGGTACAGAAGAGGATTCGCATCAGGAGGGGCCGGCTCCTCGAGGCCCTCGGGAAGCTGGACACAGGGTCCATAGAGCGGGCGCTGGATTTGATGAGGGATGCGCTGGGATCGGGCGGGAAGGTTCTGATAGCGGGGAATGGGGGCAGTGCGGGGCAGGCATCCCACTTTGCCACGGAACTGGTCGTCAGGTATGCCAGGTACAGGAAGCCCGCCCCCGCCGTTGCCCTGACGGTGGATGGGGGTGTTATAACTGCAACGGCCAACGACTATGATTTTTCCCGTATCTTTGCCCGGCAGGTGGAGGCTCTGGGTCGGGCAGGGGATATTCTGGTGGCCCTCTCCACTTCCGGCCGCTCCGAAAATGTGAACAGGGCTGTGGAGGCGGCAAAGGAGAGGGGTTTGAGGGTAATATACCTTACGGGGGAGGATGGGACCCCCGTCGGAGATATGTGCGATGTGGTTATAAGGGTTCCGTGCAGGGATACTGCATGCATACAGGAGGTCCACCTCTTTATAATTCACACCATCTGCGAGGCTCTGGAAGATGATTGGGAAGAAGAAGAAAAAGATTAAGGTTCCAAAGAGCAGGAATTCATCCGGTATCCGGGTGGATCTCTCCTTTCTTCGAAGGGTCAACTGGGGCAGGGTCCTTCAGCTCTCTGGAATCGTGCTCCTGCTGGGACTCATATTCGCTTTCACCTATTCGACGGTGAAGTCCCTGGAAAGGAGGCGGATGGAGATGTGGAGGAGGACAGTGTTTCCCGCCCTCAGGGTGGAGATATACAATGCAAGTGGATACACCGGCCTTGCAAAGAAATTGACATGGTATCTCCGGGACAATGGGGTGGATGTGATATACTACGGGAATGCCAGCGATCGGCTGGACAGGACGGTAATAGTGGACAGGGTGGATTCCACGATGAAGTATGCCCGTATTATGCAGAAGTTCCTGGGGGGAGGTGTGGTCAGGTACGAGCCGGATGCCGACAGGCTCACCACGATTACGATACTCATCGGAAAGGATTTCTACGAAATATTGCCCCAAATCAAAAGCTACGAAAAGGTCTTCTGAGGTGAGGGGTCTTTACATACATATCCCCTTCTGCAGGCAGAAGTGTCTTTACTGCGCCTTTTACAGAGTGATACCGGCAAACCTCTCCCGGATAGAAGAATTTTTGAGGGTGCTGGATGTGGAGCTCTCCGGTGCCCGGCCCCTTCGATTCGACACGATATATGTGGGTGGAGGGACCCCCAATATTCTGAAGGGGAGACTGCTGGAGATGTTCATGGACATAATCCACCGCCATGTGAAGCTGTCGGATGACTACGAGTGGACGGTGGAGATGAATCCGGAGCTGGTGGACATAGATTCCCTGGAGATCATGAGGACCTATGGGGTAAACAGGGTGAGCCTGGGGGTTCAGAGTATATACGATGTGGAGCTGAGGCGCTTCGGCAGATTGCACCGGAAGGACACGGTTATCAGGAAGCTGGAACTGATCAGGAAGCTCGGTTTTGCCAATGTCAGCATAGACCTTATATTTGGAAGTCCGTGGAAGAGCGTGGACATGTGGAGAAGGGAGCTGGAGGAGGTGGCTTCGTGGGAGGTGGAGCACATTTCCACCTATCACCTCACCATAGA
This sequence comes from Caldifarciminota bacterium, assembly GCA_026986535.1. GTDB lineage: Bacteria > Hydrothermota > Hydrothermia > LBFQ01 > DSFT01 > S143-66. Next base: position 15,787 of record JALSOK010000020.1, on the reverse strand, counting down.
GGAGGGTACCCCCTTCCATTCGATGGGTGTCCGAAATCCGGACGATGAAACGATGGAAAAGATGTATATGATTCGGGATGAGGTCCTGTCCCGATACGGATTCGAGAGGTACGAAATATCCAACTACGCGATGAGGGGTTTCGAGAGCAGGCATAATATGATATACTGGATGCATGAGGAGTACAGGGGGTTCGGTCCGTCGGCCCATTCCTTCGTGAAGCCCAACATCCGTTATACCAATGTGGCTGATCTGGACCTGTACATCGAGGACTTCGAAGGGACCCGTGAGTACGAATACCTGACGGAGGAGCAGTTGCTCCTGGAGAGAATCTTCCTGGGGATAAGGACCCGCAGGGGTGTTAGGGTGGGGGATATAGACATATCGGGTCTGGAAGAATTCGTGGATGTGAGGGATGGTGTGGTCAGGCTCACCGCCAGAGGGGTTCTTCTGGCCGACAGGATTGCACTCGAAATATTCGAAAGGGTGAGGGGGAGCCGGGGCCCCCGCAGTTAAAGGCCTATTTCCCTGAGGGCCATGTTCCTCCCCTCCACCATGTTGCGGAGCTTCTGGAAGGCCACATCCCAGGTTCTCGTCCTCAGTCCGCAATCCGGTGCCACATACAGGCGCTCCGGATCCTTGACTATTTCCAGAGCGTAGAGGATCCTGTCCCGTACCAGCTCGGGCGGTTCGATGAAGTCCGTATGCACATCGATGACTCCCAGCCCCACGATGAAGTCATACCTGGCCAGCTCCTTTAGTATTCCATATCCGATCCTCTCCCTTTCCGTTCTGCCCGGTTCCCTCGAATCCCTGTTGGCGTATTCGAAGTGCATCTCGTGTATTATTCCCTGAAGGCCCTCTATGTGGGGGAAAAGTACGCTGTAGTCGGAGAAGCAGATGTGCATGGCGAAGAAAACCCTGTCCCTCAGGTCCCCCACCGATTCCACCGTACCCCTGACGAAGTCGGGAACCTCTGCCGGCTTCGTGGTGGCGGCGGGCTCGTCTATCTGGAGAACCCTTGCCCCCTCATCGTACAGGGCTTTGAGGTTCGGATATATGACATTCCTCGCCATGTCTGAGATGAACTGTCTTCTGGCTTCCTTTCGCCTTTCCAGTCCCCTCCTCGTGCCTATTTCTATGTCCTTCATGTAGTACTCGTCGAAGGACCAGTCCACCAGTGTATAGGCCCCCGTTATGGGAATCTTTACGGGCTTTCGGGCGAAGGAGTTTATCCGCCTGAACTCTTCCACATGGTAGGGGTATTTCAGCTTCATGGGGCCCACCAGAGCGGCCTTCCTGTAGTACTTGTTGTCGAAACTGCGCACATGACCGTAGAACTCGAATCCCTCTATCCGCTTTATGGGATATTCGTACATTTCCACCCTGTGCTGTTCCCCATCGTAAACCACATCCAGCCCCGCCTTTTCCAGAAGCCTGACCGCCATCAGGGAGGAGTAGTACACGATTCTGTCCTTCTCTTCCCTGGTAAAGTTCCTTCTCCTGCCGAGTATGGACAGGAGTTCGTCGGTTTCCACATCGAGGAACTCCCCCCACCTGCGGGCTTCCTTTAGATCCTCATCGGATAGGGGACGCCCGGATATGGCCTTAACCCTCCAGTTGGGTTTTGCAAGGGAGCCAATCTCATGGGCCAGAAGAGGCTTTCTCATATCTCGCCTCCCAGGTTCCTGAGGATCTCCACCTTCCTGTCTGCCACGGATGAAGGAAGGAATTCGAAGTCGCTACTGCCCGTGTATATGAGGAACATGGGCCTGAGGCCTGTTTCTATCTTTTCCATCACGGGGGAGAGCACTGCCTCCGTTTCCATCAGTGAGTTCTGCGTATCGAGTATTCCCGCCACCAATCCCTTATCGCTGTTCCATCCGGCCTCCATGAGGGATTCGATGTCGGTGAATGTGAAATCCACCCCCACGGCCGATACGGGCATCCTCAGGAGATCCCTTATGAGGGGGGAGGCATCTGCGAAGTATGTGTTGAGGGAGACCATCGCATCCCCCGCTTTTCTGGATATGGACCTCAGGGCTCTGCCCAGATCCTCGAGGGATGCGGTATCTTCGTAATACACGATGGCCGGCTCCTGCAGGAAGAAGTAGTTATAACCGTTGCTCCGCAGATACTCCACCGCGGCGGCTATGAGTTCCCCCGCCCTGGATATGGAGATGCCTTCGGAGAATCTGGAGAGGGTGTAGGGGGAGGGGAGTATGGCGAGATTCCCGAAGCGGAAGTACTCCGATGCCCATCTGTCCAGGTCGTTCCTTATGGTGGTATCCCGAAAGTGTATCTTCCTGTAGAAGGTGTTGGTCTCGAAGTAGCGCACCAGACCTCCTACCTGTGCCTCCTTCACCAGATATGCGAAGGGTCTGACTATGTCCTGCCAGTTCAGAAGGCCGTCGCTTACCATGGAAAATCCCGTCTGGATGCTCTTCAGTCTGTCGTAGTCTGCCCCGTAGGCCTTTTCCAGCTCCTCTTTCCCTATCCTGCCCCTCTCGTGGTCCCTCGTTGCCCTTATGAGGGCTTCGCTTCGGGGATACTTACCGTTTAAGGATATGAATCTCTTCATTTTCCTTTTCCCCTTCCCCTGAGTATCCCGTTTATCCTGTGCAGGGCGTAGCCTGCGAGGTGCAGGTTGTTGAGCATCACATGCTCCATATTGATGCCCAGGTCGTATTCCCATTTAGAAATCTCCTCCACAAGATTCCTTATTACCTCGAGGCTGAGGCCCTCCATCCTGTCCGGATTTTCCCTGAACCTCTTTTCCAGTTCGTAGGGAATCATTACCCCCAGCCATTTTATGAAGTCCAGATCCCTTTCCCTCGAAATCGGCGCGATGCTTATGTATATTCTGGCGGGTTTGATTCCCTCCTTCCGGGCCAGGTAATAGTACTCATCCAGAGTCTCCCTCACATGGCACAGGTCGAATATGATCTGCGAGAAGAAGGCCCCTATACCTGCCTTCGTCTTTTTCAGAAGGCGCGCCGCCTCGTTCCTCCTGTGGAAGATGGTGATTCCGTACAGATGCTTCACATATCGGGCGGCTATGGGGGCGGCTTCTGTGGGGGAGTATCCGGGGTACTGGATTCTGCTGGATTCCCCTCCCACCAGAACCAGATGCTGATACTCCGGGCTGTGCTCCTGAAGCCATCGTTCGAATTCGTCTTTCTTCATCACGGGCACCACCTTGTTGAGGATAATGGTCAGTTGAGGATTGTACTTTCTCAGAAGGCGTCCGAAGTAGGCATTGTCCACCTTCAGCCTGTAGGGAATGGTCCTCTCGCCCCGGCTCTTTTCTTCTATCACCTCCGGAATGCTTACGGTATCTATGCCGATCGCCCTGGTAAGGGTGGCTATCTCGAAGGCTTTTCTGTCCACTCTCGCGGGTTCCCACTGGCGGGGAGGGGGGATTATGGTCAGTATTCCGGGCAGGGGCCTCATTCCGGAAAAAATTTTACTGGATTTGTCAGATTCAGAGCCTGTTTCGGTGTAAAATTTGCCCGGTGGATGCCCGCAGTTATGCCCTTCTGCTCCTGAGGTACAGGGCCCGCAGTCGGAGGGAAATGGAAAGGAGGCTTCTCTCCAGAGGCTACAGCCGGGAGGAGGTGGATGAGGTTCTCGAGTGGCTGGAGGAGATGGGTTATTTGAACGATGTGGAGATGGCCCGCGACTATGTGAGGGTGGGGGTGGAGAGGGGGTGGTCCCGGATTCGCATCATAAGGGGGCTGAAGGAGAGGGGGATCGGGGATGAGGTTATATCGGAGGCCCTCGAGGAGTACGATGAGGAAAGGGTCATCCGGTTCCTCAGGTCCAGGTTGCGGGCAAAGGGCAGGGAGGAGGCAATCCGTTTTCTCAGAAACAGGGGATTTGGATGGGATATCATAAGGAGGGTTCTGGCGGATGAATGAGGTTCTGGATGTGCTGAAGATAAAGGGACTGAAAATCAGGGCCAGGATTGTGGTGAACGAACTTCTCGCGGGTATCCACAGGAGTCGCCGCTTCGGATTCTCCCCGGATTTTGCCGAGTACAGACCTTACACTCCGGGAGAGGATATCCGTTTCGTGGACTGGAAGGCCTATGGCAGGACCGGAAAACTCTATATCCGGAAGCTCTACGAGGAGACCAGCATGAAGAGCACTATACTGCTGGACACTTCGGCATCCATGGGATACGGGAATCCATCCAAGCTGGAGTATGCGAGGACGCTGGCGGCCGCCCTGTCCTACCTGCTTTACCTTCAGAGGGATGCGGTGGGCATCATTACATTCGACGAGAGGGTGAGGGATGTTCTGCCGCCCTCCCGCGGCAGGAGGGGGCTGTACTCCATATTCGAGACCCTGGAGAGGGCCAGACCCCACGGCAGGACCGAGACCGCAGTGCCCCTCCTGGGTGCGATAAATCTACTGAAAAGGGGTATGGTGGTCCTGATTTCGGACCTGGAGGCGGATGTGGATGGTATGATGAAGGTCATGGGGGGCCTGAGGAGGAGGGGTTTCGATGCCATGGTGTTCCATGTGCTTTCCACTCAGGAGAGGGACATTCCGTCGGGAGGGTCCTTCCTCTTCTACGATATGGAGACGGGGGAGTCGGTTCCCTTCAATGCCTATACATCCGCGCAGGAGTACAGGTCCGTCTTTCGGGAGTGGATAAATGGCCTGAGGAGGGAATTCCTCAGGAGGGGGGTGGATTACTATACCGTGTTTACCGATACCCCATTCGTGGAGGTCCTCCGCCCCCTGAAGGCAATGAGGGGCGGCCCTTAGACCGCCCGCAGGTTATCTGTCCACTTCTCCCAGAACTATGTCTATGGTTCCGATGAGGGCTATTATGTCGGCCACCAGGTGCCCCGGAGCGATGTGCTCTATGGACTGAAGATTTATAAAGGATGGGGGCCTTATCCGGAATCTGTAGGGTTTTGCGGAGCCATCGGATACTATGTAGAACCCAAGTTCCCCTTTCGGTGCCTCCACGGCGCCGTACGCTTCTCCGGGGGGAACCCTGACACCCTCGGAAACCAGTTTGAAGTGGTGAATCAGCTTCTCTATCTGGGTGTAGGCGTCCCTCTTGGGAGGAGGGACTATCTTGTAATCGTCTATCAGGACATCCCCCTCCGGCATCTTCTCTATCGCCTGCTTTATTATGCGGACGCTCTGGAGCATTTCCTCCATCCTCACCATGAATCTGTCGTATGTGTCCCCATTCTTTCCGGTGGGTATTTCGAAGTCGAATTCGGAGTAAACGGAGTAGGGCTCATCCTTCCTCAGGTCAGTCTTTATACCGCTTCCCCTTATCATGGGTCCGGTGAGCCCCAGATTCAGCGCCATCTCGGGGGGAATCACACCTATACCTTTCGTTCTCTCCACGAATATGGGGTTGGCGGCGATGAGGTCCATCAGCTCCGGGTGGTGCTTCTTTTCGAATTCATCGGCCCATTTGTACACCTTTTCCAGCCATCCATCGGGGGCATCGGCGGCCACTCCACCTATGCGGAAGTAGGTGTTGTTCATCCTCTGTCCCGTCAGTTCTTCCAGGAGGTCGTATATCTTCTCCCTCTCCCTGAAGGCGTGGAGGAAGAAGGTCCAGGCTCCCAGATCCAGCACATGGGTGCCCGCCCCGACTATGTGGCTGGAGATACGGGACAGCTCTCCGGTTATTACCCTGAGGTATTCGGCCCTTCTGGGAAGTTTACCATCTATTCCGAGGAGTTTTTCCACCGCCCTTACATAGGCCCAGTTGTTGGTGAGGGGGGACAGGTAGTCCAGTCTATCGGTGTATATGAGGGCCTGGTGGTAGCTCTTGTGCTCGACGGTCTTTTCGGTTCCCCTGTGGAGGTAGCCTATCCTGGCCTCGCACCTGACCACCCTCTCCCCGTCCAGCGTGAGTTTCAGCCTCAGAACGCCGTGGGTGGCGGGGTGGTGGGGGCCCATGTTAAGCTCGATATATTGAGTATTTTCTGTCTTGCTGACTGCTTCCATAAGAAGGAAATTATAAATCCCCCGGAGCGGTCCCGTCCCCTTCCTGCCCCCCACATCCGGTTCAACAGTCATTCACCTGCTTTCCATCAGTACGCTGTCCACCACGGGCTCCCCGGGGACTCTGATGGGTTCCTCTCTCATAGAGCGGAACCAGAGGAAGGCTTCCCCGACTATTATTACGCCGATTACCAGGAGGATTATGAGCACTTCTCTCCTGTTCATGAGCAGTTAAACCTTAAAGCACATGCGTGCCGCGGCCGACTGGAGATCGAGGTATTCAGAAGTTGAAGTTTACATAGGCCATTATGGAGAAGGAGGAGGTTCCCATTCCGGTCAGGCGGCTTATGCTCTTGCTGCTCGTGATGTTGAGATTTGCCCTCACATTCCTGTTGAAGTCGTATGCGGCCTCTATGGTGAAGTTCCTGTTGTAGTTGTCGGAATCCACATTGTGGCCGTATTCAGTGATGGATTCCTGCCTGCTGGAGGTTATGTCCAGCCTCAGACTTATCGTCAGGTTGCTCTTGAGATTGCTGACCAGGAAGAAGTTATCGGTTGGCGTGAAGGTGCGCGTCAGGGATACGCTGAAGTTGCTCATCGTGGATATGGTGGTCAGGGATGTATATCCGCTGGTGGTGGATACACTGCGGGTTCTGGATGAATTTATCGAGATGCTGGTTCCATCCCTGAGGGTCATGGTCATGGAGAGCAGTGGACTGAAGTTTTCCGAAATCGTCATGGTCATATCCGTGAATCCATCGGGCTGGATGGTGGTATTCCTGGAAACACTCTTGCTGTATCCGGAGCGTATGGAGGGGGCATTAACGAGCCTCCTGAGGAATCCCGGAAGGTACCTTCCGGGGGTGAGGCTTATCGAGAGGGAGGGATAGTTGTAGGATACGGTTTTCTGAACCACATTGGAGTATGTGGTGGCCATGTTCATGTTGCCGTCCAGACTCAGGTTCATGAAGGAGCTGTTGAACCTCTCGCCCGCCCGGATGGTGAAGTTCTCTCCCCATGTATATACGCTGTCTGTCTGCGGGAAACTCAATCCGAGGCGGAATCTGTATGGAAAACTGGTTGTCTGGTAGGGGATGGAGAAGTTTCTGGAGTAGGAGGCTGTTACATTTGGGTCGGACAGGTTCCTGAACAGCCAGGGCAATCTCTGCATCAGCCCCACCGCCATCAGGTTGTAGGAGACATCCGTTCTCTGATTTATGTTGTATATCCTGCTGGTATCCGTCGTGGATGCGGCATTTTCCGAATAGGAGGCATTGTAGGTGATGCTGTTTCTTATCATGAAGATGCGGAAGTCCAGCCTGTTGTTGAAGCTTTCGCTCATGGATGCCTTCTTGTTCCTGATGTGGTCATAGCTCTCCCTTCTGGAATAGCTGTTGTTCAGGTTGTTTATGATTGCGTATGTTATTCCCGCGCTCCTCTCTGTTTTCCTTACGGGGGTTTCCACCCGGGAGTTGTTCAGGAAATTCTCCACCACGGTGTAGCTTTCGTCCAGCCGCCAGTTGAGGGATATGTTCCTGGGCAGGTAGTATATGCTCTTCCCCAGGAGCTTTGGAGGCCTGTTCTGATTGGGGCGCAGGTTGTATCCCACGCTCATCTGTTGCCCCCTGGATGTATCGGTCTGGATGTAGTTCCTGTTTTTGCTTTCGGAATAGCTGTACGAAATGCGCATGGGGTCTATGAGATAGCGCATGAGCCTGCTGGTGGATCCCCCCTTGCTGAAGCTCACGGAGTAGTTTCTGCTCTCCGAAAAGCTCCCGTACATGTATTTATCTTCCTCCACCACGATGTCCGTTCCCGTCTTGTACTTGGGGTAGGATATGGAGCGGTTCATTCCATAGGTTATGGGAATGTTGAATCTCCATCTTCTGGGCAGGAGCTTACCCATATCCAGACGGGTGTTGAAGCTGAGGTTTTCTATGTTGTCGTTGGAAGGCCGGTCCTGTGTCAGGCCCTTGAATCCTGCCACCTTTCTCTCGAAGCTCAGCCTGAGGTCAGAAATCTCTCCTGCATTGAAGGCGAGGTCCAGATAGGTGGCGTATCCGTTGAAGGGCTTGGGCTCCACCACCCGGATATCATCCACCCATACCACTCCGCTTATGGGATTCGAAGATGGGTTTATCAGGGTTATGGCGTAGTACTTGATGTCCAGCAGATTGGGGGAGCCCCTGAATCCATAGTTGCCCCTCCTGTATATGGTGTCGCTCCTTATGGAATCCCCGTACATGTCCAGTATCTCTTTCTTGAAGGCAGCGATGGAGTCCATGTCTATGAAGACCTCCTGCCACTCGGAGGAGTTAATGGGATAGTCGTAGAAGTAGTAGTTCAGGCTGTCCTTTCCGAATTTGAACCGGATCACGGGATAAGGGGGCAGGGTGGTGGGACCCGGCTTCACATAGAAGGCAATCTTCCTGTAATAGGACAGGTCGTTGGATCTGCTCAGGGCTCTGTAGGTGGAATACTCCACGGACGGAAGCAGGGAGGTGTATGCTATCGCGAGGGAGTGCTCATCCTCCTTTCCGTTGTCCGTGTACCTCAGTCTGTCGAATACCGCGGCAGGGGGGAAGTACTCGGGGTTGGTCTTATAGCTGACGGTGCTCACTCCTATGGAGCCGGATGTATCCGGATTCTCCACGAGCCACTTGGTTCCCTTGAAGACCACCTTGTGGATGAGCAGGTTCTCATCGGTGCGGAACCCCTTATACCATATTCGGGCATACCTGATGTTGTAGGGAGTGGGATTGCCCACAACTATATCGGGCTCCCTGAAGGGGATTCTGTAGAACTTCCATCCGTTGTATTCGTAAACGGGGGGATCGTTCTCCAGGTCTATGATGAATGTGTAGAAGTTGGAGTTGGTGTTGAGAACCTTGCAGTTGACGAGACCTTCGCTGTCCAGACGGCCATTGCCCTCTGTCCCTATTGGATTGAGGTTCAAATCGTAATCGTCATTCCCGTCGTCCCCCGGAACATTGAGGTTGTCGTCCCCCGCCACCCCGTCCAGACCCGAGTCCTCTCCGAGGGCGGCTTCTATTATGCAGTTTCCATTGGTGTCCTCGGAATCCAGTCTTCCGTTGTATCCCTTTATATTTCCGTACTTGTCCCTGCGGGGGGCATCCTCCGGTATATCGAAGCCCACATCTATTCCAATCTTCCCCTGGTTGCCCCTCACCACCACCTCTATGAAGTTTACCATGGAGAAATCCCTTCCGCCCCCGTCCAGCAGGGTGGTTATGGCTGCCCAGTTCTGGTCCGAGCCGGCAACGGCAGGCCTGACCTTCAGAATCAGGTAGGATTCCGTGCGGCTTCCCTCTATGTTGGTGGTCTGGGTGGATGGTGGATATATGGAGTCCCTTCTCGTGATTCCGGAGCTCCAGCTGACATAGGATGCGAAGTAGGAGGTATCCATGGGCTGGAGGGTTTCATCCACGGGGGGACTTCCAAAGTGCCATTTGAATATGCTGATGGGAAGGGGTTCTGGAATGTCTATGTTCTCCATATCGTCGATGTATGCGAATCCCAGCGTGCTTATCACGGGGAAACTCTGGGCGTATTCTCCGCTTATGGTGAGCCTGGATGCCCTCGTGGACTGGTATCCGGGAAGTCTGAAGAGGAGCTTGTCCACCACGGGGACCTCGATGTCTCCCCTAATGTCGAATTCCACTATCCGGGTCCTGCTGCCCTCTTCCCCTATGGCTGGATTGAAACTCCTGCTACCCACGCTCCTCATGAGGAAAGTGTTCCCTATGGAGAGCCTCTCGTTTATATCGTAAGTGTTGCGGATTCCGAGTATGGACTTTCTGCTGAGGGAGAAGAGATTGCCCACCTCATAGGAGATGTTGATGGTGGCATTGGGGTCTATGTAGGTTTTGAACCTCAGTTCCCCGAGTGCATAGTCCACTATGTAGTCCTTTCCCTCCACCAGGTTCCTTCCATCCACGGTCACTTTTACGCTCCCCTTGAGGACATCCGGCGGAAGCTGTATCACATCGAGGGACTTCTGCCTTACTGCCACCATATAGTAGAGGCGTCCCTCGTTCCCCAGGAGGTTGTACTTGTTGTACATGACTGTATCCCTGACCGAGAGGCTATCGCTTGCGAAGGGTTTGAAATCCGGGAAGATAAGGTACCCCCTGTAGAGGATGGGGTAATACTTCCCATCAGGCCCCTGGAAGGTGGGATCCACCAGGTTGTCGCCGTTGGCGTCCAGCCTTAATATCTGGAGGAATGTTCTCCCGTTCTCTCCATCGGGGTCTATGTTGGGGTCATCCCTGTATATGGACATCTGAAGGGCCACAGTGGTGCTGTCGAATCCGATGTAATAGACATTCTTCAGGCTCAGGTCCCAGATGGCCCTTTCCTCCGGGGAGGAATTGTCATCCACGAAGGTCTGACTTTCCAGCTTTATGATCTTCAGGAGCATTGTGTCCCTGGCGGGATCTATATCCCCCACGCTCCTCCCGTTAACCGTGACATAGTAGACCCCTATCTTGTACTGGTCATCTATCGGAACCAGCATCTGGATGATATTCCTGCCCACATAGACATACCCGCTGTCCCTCTTCAATTCGTGGAACATCCCCGTCTGGCACAGGGATGTGGGGTCCGCCTCGTAGCAGGCCTTTGCAATCCGGGCCCCCATGGACTGGTCGTTGGTGGGATTGTTGTCGTCCAGGAATACCCTGAGGATGATGACCGAGTCGGGTTCCCCTATATAGAAGAACCTCTTTTTCTCGTAATCGCGGGCGTAGATGGTGTCTATGGAGGTCTGGCCGCTGAGGCTCAGGCTCTGGCTTTCAGATTGGCCCTTTTCCGTTGCCATAACGAAGGTGCTCTTCAGACCTGCGAAGCGCATATCCGCCCTTACCCCGAACAGGGAGCCGGAGGAAGAGCCGATGGGGAGGGAGGAGTATCGGGTGTTGGGGAAGGAGAGGCGGGAAGCGTCTCCCAGTTCTACCAGCTGGAAGATTTCATCCTCTTCCCCCTGATAGTAGAGCCTGACCCTCCGCCTGGTCTGGTCTATTTCCTCCGAGTTGTGGTCTATTTCCACATGCAATTTGGTCCCTATGGTCCCCTTGACCTTCACATCCAGCACCTGTTTCATCTTGAGCTGGGGGAATGTGGCCCCTCCTCCGAATTGGGGTCCTATTTGCGTGTTTCTGGAGCCCCCGAACTCTATCCTCTGGTTTCCTCCTATGTCTATCTGGGCCTGATTGCCGCCGAGGAATCCCAGGCCCCGGGGCATGGATATGGGGACGGTTATCTGACTTATTATTCCGGAGTTGCTCTGACTCTTCACGGCGGATTTTAGGCGGGAGTAGTAGATGGAATAGACCAGACTGTCCACCCTCCCGCTGTAGAACTCCTCGAGGGAGTAGCGCCCCACAGTGTCGATTATCACCCCGTAATAGGTTTTGAAGTGGTATACGACCTGATTTTCATAATCGAATGCAATACTATCCCCCCACTCTATCTGCGCCACTGTGAGAATTACGAACATGAACCCCGACTACTTCCTCCGCAATTAATTTTAATGCAAGGGATGGGATATGTCTCTTTTTGAGAATGATTTGCAGATAGATGCCGGGGACAGGGCCCCGGATAGATTATTCCTTTATCCTGAAGCGGGAGGTAAAGAACCTCAGGAATGGGGCTTCGTAAACGAATTCCAGACCCCTGAGCTCCTCTCTCCTGTTCCACACTCCCACCACCGCATCCACTACCTGATCCATGTGCTCGTTGGTATAGACCCTCCTGGGGATGGTGATTCTGACCAGTTCCAGCCTGGGCTTTCGATTTTCCCCGGTTTCGGGATCCCTTCCGGCGGATACGGTTCCCCTCTCCATCGTTCTGACACCGCCCTCCACATATATTTCCGCCGCGAGAACCTGTGCGGGGAACTCATCCTGCGGGATGTGCGGGAGGAACTTCTTCGCATCTATGTATATGGCATGCCCGCCGAAGGGTCTGACCAGGGGTATGCCTGCTTCTTCCAGTTTCCTTCCCAGGTAGTGGACCTGGGCTATCCTGCTGTGTACCTGCTCGAAATCGGTCATCTCGTAAAGACCCTTTGCCAGAATGGCCAGGTCCCTGTCTGCCAGACCCCCCGAGTAGGGATCCCCATCGAATGCGGTCATGAAGTCCCTTATCCGCTCGTAAATCTTCCTGTCCCTTATAAGCAGCAGGCCGCTGATGTTGGTCAGGGGATCCTTCTTGGCAGATATGGAGGCGGCATCTCCATAGGACATCATCTCCCTTATGATTTCCTTCAGGCTCCTGCTTTCATATCCGGGCTCCCTCGTCTTTATGAAATAGGCATTTTCCGCAAGCCGCGTGGCATCGAATACGAAGGGAATCCCGTACCTGTCGCATATTTCCCTCAACTTCCTTATGTTTTCCATGGATGCGGGCTGACCCCCGGCCATGTTCACATCGAATTCGAGGACCACATACGCTATCTTCTCGGGGCCGTGCTCTTTTATGAATTCTTCCAGTCTTTCTGTGTCTATGTTCCCCTTGAAGGGGTGCTCGGAGGAGGGGTCGTGGGCTTCGGGTATAATCATGTCCACGAATATTCCGCCGGCATACTCCTGGTGGAATCTGGTGGTGGTGAAGTACATGTTGTTTATCACATACTGGCCGGGCCTTATGAGGGCCTGCGAAATCATGAACTCCGCCTGACGGCCCTGATGGGTGGGGACGAAGTAGGGGAATCCGAAGATTTCTTCTACGGCCTCCTTGAGCATTTCGTATGCGTTTCTGAAATCGCTGTGGATGGCGGTGGCGAATTGCTCGTCGCTCTGGGCGGAGGTTCCACTGTCCGTGAGGAGGTCTATGTATATGTCTTCCGATTTGAGCAGGAATGTGTTGTATCCGGCTTCCTCTATGGCTTTTCTGCGGTACTCCCTATCCCTGTGAATCAGGAGTTCCACCCCTTTGAACCGGTACGGAAAGCCCCCGTAGGGGATCTCCCTGTATCTCCTCAGTTTTCCTTCCACTTCGAACAGGAGGGCTTCCGGACCGTTGTTCTCTATATTTACTGCGGGTTTCAGGGCGGGCAGGGGTTCCTGCTTCAGGTAATCCATCACCCTTATGAAATGGTCGAAGTGCTCCCTCATATAGGCCCTCTTTCCGGGCTGAACCAGCAGTTGCCCCTCCTGTGCCCATCCCCGCACTGCTCCGGAGAGGAAGAGGGCCAGGTTGAATCCATAGGGATTTTCCACTTCTACCGCGAATCCACGGGCATTGTATGGGGAGACCCTGTATCCCAGGTCCTTAATCCGCCTGTGGAGGTAATCCATCTCCTGAAATCTCCACTGCCAGTAATCTTCCCGAAGAGCTTCCTCCAGTCCGGTTGCTATGACTTCCATGTCCCTTCCGGCCAGTCCGCCGTATGTGTGGAGTCCCTCGAAGGATACCACCCACATCTGAAATTTCCTGTAGATTTCAGCATCTCCGGTTATTACCAGAGCTCCCACATGGGAGAAGAGGTCTTCGGTGGCTGAAAGTATGAGTATCTCCGCATTTCCTGCCACTTCTTTTACCAGTTCTTTCATGGAGCCCGATAGCTTTCCCTCCAGCTTTGCCCTTGCGATGCTGGAAAAGATGCGGCTGGCGTTTACCACCCTGAGCTTTCCCCTGTATTCCTTCAGCAGTTTCATGAGGGCGGGAACATCATCCTCGTTTATATAGACTATGTCTGCATCGTCCGTGATCTGCGTTTCGAAATGCCGGGCCAGTATTCGAAGGGTGGGGGTGGGATTGTGCCAGTGCAGTTTACCTGCCTCCTGGACATAGGCTTTGAAGAGCAGATGCTCGGCTCCCCTTTCGAGGTGGGTTGGAACCACATACTCTTTTCCGAATATTCCCTTCACCCTGTCCAGGATTTTGAGGAAGTTCCTGCTTCCTGCGTAGGCTTCGTCGCCTCGGAACAGGGCCCCGTACTGCTCGTCTGACATGGCACCCCTGTCGTACCTCCCTGCATCGAATACGAAGTGCCTGGATGGGAGCGAGTTGATGTTGTATCCGTACCGCCGGGCCACCTCCAGTCTCTGCCCGTAATCAAGTCTGTCGTGATAAAACACTATCTTTCCCCTATAGGGCTGGGACTTCATGGGGAAAGTTTAAACACCTTTCGGCCGGCCTGCGCCTTTAATATTTTCCCGCGGGTATGCAGTTGTTCGGCTGGTACTATCTGGAGATAGATTCCTGGGAGGGGAGGCGCCGGGTGGTGGCAAATCCGGTCCTCTCGCAGGTGGATGGCGAAATATACAGGCTCTTTGCGCGGGCCGGAACATGCAGGTACATATACGAGGGCAGGATAGTGGAGGAATGCTGTGGACGAATCGTGCTGGAGACGGATAGGGGAAGGAGGATCACGCTCGAGCCCCTCAGGCCCCCCTTCAATACCTGAAGACCATGGCCCCCCAGGTAAATCCCGCACCGAAGGACACTATGAGAACATTCTGCCCCCTTCTGAGAAGACCCTTCTCCTTCATTTCCGAAAGGGCAATTCCTATCGTGGCAACCGATGTATTTCCGTACCTGTCTATATTCACATAGGCCTTTTCATGCGGAAGGCCCAGTTTGTCCATCGTGGCATCGATTATGCGTTTATTGGCCTGATGAGGGACCACCCAGTCTATGTCTTGGGGCGTGAGGCCGGATATTTCGAGGGCCCTGAGACTGGCCTTTGCCATGTAGCTCACCGCATATCGAAATACCTCTCTTCCCTGCATGAAGATGGCGTGTCTGCTGTTTCTCACGGTGTATTCGCTTGCGGGTTCCTTCACGCCCCCCGCGGGAAATTTGAGCAGGTCTCCCAGGGAGCCATCCCCCGAAAGGCAGGAGCCGTAGAAACCGGGCTCATCGGACGCTGTGAGCACATAGGATGCCGCCCCATCTCCAAAGAGAACACATGTGGACCTGTCCTTCCAGTTTACGAATCTGGAGAGGATTTCCGAGGTTATTACCAGCACATTTCTGTAAATCCCGGATTCGATGAAGGCCCTCGCCACTTCGAGCGCATAGATCACTCCCGGGCATCCCGCCTGCACATCGAAACAGGGGGCCTTCAGCCCGAGTTTTGCCGCTTCGAGACATCCGGTCGCAGGGAATATCATGTCGGGGGTGTTGGTGGCGGAAACGACGAAGTCTATGTCCTCTGCTTTCATACCGGCATCCTGCAGGGCTTTCAGGGCGGACTTATACCCCAGGTCGGATGTGTTTTCATCTATGGATGCTATCCTGCGCTCCTTTATTCCGCTCCTCTCCGTTATCCACCTGTCGGAAGTCTCGACGATTCTCTCCAGGTCATGATTGGTAAGGCGGGCTGGCGGGACATAGTGACCTATTCCACTGATGCGGGCATAAATCCTGCTCATAACGGGACAATTTTAAGGTTATGCGATTCGATGCCGGTGCATTCCCATTGAACTGCCCTGAGGGCACGCCTGCGGGGAAAGAAATGGTTAGTTCATAAAGACATGAACAGGGAACCTCTCCAGAACCTGAATCTCCCGAAATAAACATGGGATGCACTTCCAGTTTAGGAAGCCAGAGTTCATAGGTATAGTTGGAGGCGGGGGACTTTGACCCATTGGCCTGTAAGCTTTTTCACAGTCTTCTCATAATCCCCTGCTCTTTTCGTCTCTACCTCCTCTTGGGCAAATTCCTGTAGCAATATCCCGACTCTTCTGTCTCTGTCCATTCAGATAAACAAAAGGAACATACACTTAAAATCGTGTAGAGGGAGGCAGTAGAAATGCCAGGAGGAGGCAGTAAAGG
>JALSOK010000019.1 GCA_026986535.1 Caldifarciminota bacterium | reverse complement strand
ATAAGGGCAGACGGCAGTTTGATAGAGGAGTTCACCGATTCCCTCCCCGCTTCCCGGCCGTCAACGACTGTCAATTGATGGTGGGGCAAAGCCCCACCCATTCATCAAAATTCCACCAGAGGTTTTGCACCCTCTTTCTCTATAATAAAAGTTCTCTCGGCCCCCACGGCCCCGATACCCGGAAAGATGAACTTGGGCTCAAAAGCCACCACATTGTTCTCCCGGAGAATGGCATCCATCCGGTCAGTCAGGACAGGTAGCTCATCCACCTCCAGACCCACACCATGCCCCACGAAGGGAACTCCCATGAACTCTTTCTCATACCCCTCCTTCCTTGCCCACTCGAGAAAGTGGTTATAGACCTGCGATACATGTACCCCCGCCTTTGCAACAGTTTTGAACTCCTCCAGCATCTCTATGGAAAGTCCGTAGGCATCCACCACCCTCCTGTCTCTCACATTCAGAAGAACGGTATCCGTTTGATCAGAAAGGTATCCCTCCCATCCGGTCAGATAGTCGAATATAACGGGCTCCCCTTCCCGTATCACTTTCCCGGAAGAGCCCCTGGGATAGTGGGGACCCGGTCCCCTTCCATTGAGGGGAAAATTCCCGTACGAATCCACTGCCCCGCTTTCCCCGGAAAGGGTCTCGCCGAAGTCTATCTCTGCCCCAAAAGCCCTGTTGCGTATGATGGGGAAATTGCCGAGTTGGAGTGCATAGCACTTCAATTCCAGATGGACTTCGTATTCCGTAATGCCGGGCCTTATTATTTCCCTCGCCCTCTGCAGTACCTTCATTCCTATCTCCGCCGCTCTCCTCTGCTTCTCGATCTCAGAAGGTTCCTTCACGGAACGGATCCAGCGGATATCCATGGAAATATCGAGGAATCGAATGCCGGGGAACATATCCCTGAATCGAAGCATATAGGAGGAGGGAAGGACATCCATCTCCAGCCCCAGCGATGAAGCACCCGAAAGGACCTCCCGGAGCACCGAAAGGGAGCGGGCGGGCTCCACCCTCAGGGGACTCTCTTCGACAGCCCTATCGTAGTTCTTTCGAACGAAGTACCTGTAAGATCCATCGGAGAATACGACCAGGAAGCCCTGCTGCATGCTCCCCGTGAAATAGAAGAGGTCCACATTCTGAAGAATCAGGGCAGCATCCATACCCCTGGAATTCAGCACATCAGCCAGTTTTCCTATCCTGCTCTCCATGTTCACTCCTCCATTTCGAAAATCTCCCGCTCACTGAGCAATTCGAACAGGTCCATATTACCCAGAGCATAGGCCACCTCTGACGGTAGAATGCCATCCATAGATCTCAAAGAAGCCCGCGCTCCGAACTCCAGCAGGATCTCGACGATCTCCCCGTGGTTGCGGGCAACAGAGATGTGCAGGGGTGTAAGTCCCCTCCTGTCGCGGGAATTGGGATTGGCCCCCATCTTCAGAAGGGTCTCCACCATTTCATAATTCCCCTGCCACGATACCAAGTGCAGCGGGGTGTGCCCATCCGAGTCCCTGGCATTTATTCTGGCACCGATGTTAATGAGATATTTGGCCAGTTCCCTGTGTCCCCCCAACGCCGCAAAGTGCAGGGGGGTAAAGCCGCCCGAATCCGGCAGATTCACATCCGCCCCCGCCAGAATCAACAGCCTGACCATGTCGAGATTTCCCCTGTAAGCCGCCACATGTATGGGGGCAACCCCATCGCAGGTAATCGAATTGACATCGGCACCCCTCTCCAGCAGAAGGGAAGCCACATCCTCCATTTCCATGTATGTGGCCACATGGAGGGGAGTTATCCCCACCTCATCCCTCGCGTTGACATTGGCTCCTGCGGAGATCAGCAACTCCACTATGTCGCCGAACCCCTCGAATACGGCTATATGAAGCAAATGGAGACCCCCCTTCATCCTCGCATCGGGCGACGCACCTATACGAAGCAGAAATTTCACCAGATTGTACTTCCCCCGGGATACAGCCTGATACATCAGATAATCCACAGGGGTAAGCATTTCACCGCCCCCTTACGAAGAACTTGGCTCTGCCCTTCCCTTCGACTATAACGAAATAAGCTCCCCGTCCGAAGTTGAATTCGAGAGGCACCTCCTGAACACCATCGATGGGGACATCGTATGTTCTCTCCAGCACCTTCCTTCCGGAGAAATCCAGGACCATTATGCGGACCCTTTCCCCCGCAGAGGCCGAAAACCTCACCACAGGGGTGATGCCATCGGAAACCGGATTGGGGTACACATAAGGAGTCACTTTTGAGCTTTCTGCGAGCTCCATTGAATTGACCCGGACATAGTAGGACGAGACCAGAGGACTCACTTCGCCCAGCCGGTAGGAATAAACATTCCCCTTCGCATCAGCAAAAACATAATAGTAGGTGCCGTTTGCCGAGAGGATGGCCGGATAGGATACCTGTGCATTCCATGAATAATCGAATTCGTGAGGACCCACCATGGGGTGGGGAGCAGATACACCGAACAGAGCCCTCTCCTTCAATCTCCCTTTAAGGGAGCCATCGAATCCATACAGGTAAACACCCTCACCGGTAAATAGCAGTATCCCATCGGAGGAAAAGGACAGTTCGAGGGGCAGTGCTCTTATGGGAACCCTCTTAAGGACTTCCAGATTTCTATCGAGAATCCACAGGTAATTCTCCGTCGCGGTGTAAATCCTTCCATTGATCAGAAGGGGGCGGATATTGGTGGGATTCGGCAGGTTTTCCAGAACAGTGGAAGATATGGGGTTCAGGTTTCCATCCAGAACATAGAAGGTCCCATCCGGGGACTGGTAAAATACGGTATCGGATACCACCAGAGGGCAGGCGGTCACGGGTTGTCGGGTATTGAAGGAAAAATCCACATTTCCAGAAAGGGGATCCAGGAGAACGAGCCTCCCGTCGTCCAGACCCGCCAGTATGCGAGAACCGACCCGCTCCAGGCATCCCCTGACAGGATAGCCCATGGGAAGGGGATATCCAGCCACCGGGGTCAGGAAAGAGGACACCTCGTAGGCATAAATGTTTCCATCCACACTCCCGAGATAAATCTCAGCAACCCCGTTCCCATCGAAATCGTACACCAGGGGAGGGTAATGGAAAATGTAGTCGTACCAGAAGTACTGGGCTCCCTTCAGGAAAGTCCTCTCTGCAACAACCGGCCGGGCACTGCTGTCCACCACGACCAGAAGACTCTTGAGATTGACCTGTAGATTCTGAACATCAACAGTGTCCACATGAACATCCATGAGGACAACCGCTTCCTGATTTCCATCCCCATCCACATCGTGGGGAATAACAAAGGTTCTGGAGAATCTGTATCTGGTGCCGAATGGATGGAAATAACCGGCCTGAAGAGTGTTTTCTATGGAAAACTCCATAGTGGAGGAGACCGGAGATATGGAGAAGATCCTCCAGCCGGTGAATTTTCTCTCATTGGAAAGGGTGGACGGGAATGTGGTCTCATCCAGCCTGTCCCTGTTTCCCGAACGGTAGGGGTCGTAGGGGGTACCCTTCCACCACGCTGTGAAGTTTCCGTAGTAATATTCGAAATCCTGAACCCCGTCCGCCTCCATCAGGTCCACCCCCATGGGACGGGCGCTCTGATGCTCCCACCCCATCGAATCTATGATATTCTGGTCTATATGCCACACCAGAATACCCTCGCCGGGCAGGGAGAAATCCCACTCCCCATCGTAAATGCCGTAAATCAATGTACTATCATTATTCCACACGAAATTAACCACACTGTCCTCCACCCGCTCCCTCTTCCTGAATTCTATCAGGTAATACTCATCGGGGTCCAGCCACACCCGGTAGTAGGACGGATGCTCGAAGGGGGGTGCCACGGTGTAGTTCACAGCACCGGAAGCATCTGCAGAGTAGATATCCACCACCTCGGATGGTTCCACAATCCTCTGACATGTGGGGCATATCAGGGTATGGATGCTGTCCATGTACAGGAGGGTGTAAGCGCCGGGACGCGTGGGAAGGAAGCCCTCCGGCACATATATGGTGGTATCATCATAGGAGACCTTCACATCCCCTCCGTATCCCCCCGTCGCCATCAAATCGTAATATCCCGCTCCCGTTCCTGTGAAGTTGTAATCATACACATCGTTGGTAAAGAACATCAGATGGTTGAGCTCGTGGACCAGGGTTCCGTGAACACCGATGAATACACTATCCTGGCTCATGGTCATGGGCATGAGGGTAGCATCGTATATGGTGTCCCTTCCCTCGTTGGCAATTATGTATGGCTCTCCGAGGTAATAATCGAGGGCACCGGAATAAATGGTAACAGCGGGCAGGTCATAGGGGGAATCCCCCTTGATGTCCGTCTGATAAGCACCGCCTGCAAAGAAGATGAGAATCCTGGGAAAGACCAGCCCGGTGGAATTGGGACAATCGTATATCAGGTTGCTGAAAACTATATCCGTCTGCTCATCTACAGCCCTTATGGCATCGCGAAAGAAGGAGGTTATCCCCTGACCGAAAAACTGATAATCCCCATAATATCGAATCGTATGGGGCACCCTTACCACGGGGAGAACCAGATAACTGAAGCGTATCCTTCCGAATGTGATGTCCTCGTAATATCTCTTCGCAAACTCCATGAGAGAAACGAAGTAAAGGCTGTCGTAAGGGGGTTTATATGTGAATGTTCCGGGTATCCCGTAGGATGTGGTGTCGAATGTGCCATCCCCCGTGGTCAGAGAGTCATCCGGCTCCTCCTTCTGAAATTCCACCCTCAGCGCAATGATACAATATGTAAGGGTATCGGATGCAGGGATTTTCCGCGCGAACCTTCCGGCGTAAAAATCGGGCTGATTGTAAATATGATTCAGTTTACCGATTTCCCTCTTCACCTGTATGGTCCTCTCCAGAACCGTCCTTTCGACAGGGCTCTGAAAGAGCAGAAAAAACGAAACCATAGACTGAACCACTGACTTCTATCCAAATTTTACAGCATCCTGTGGTTCAATCAACCGGAGCAGGTCCGGGACATATTCTCAAGATTGTGTAAGAAATTTTACTCTTTTTTAATGGAGTTCACAGGAGGCATTGCTAAAGGCTGGCAGGGTTTTGAGCCAGCGGGAAAACAGAGAACAGGGGCATAATCTC
>JALSOK010000018.1 GCA_026986535.1 Caldifarciminota bacterium | reverse complement strand
ATCCACGGAAAAGCACCTGCCGCTGTCGGGGGCAGTCCACGATGGAGTCTCTCCGAATGTACCATCATCCCACAGGTAGAGCAGGTTCACCTGGGGAATCCAGTTTCCCCCCTCATAACCGCTGAAGTTGGCAATTATAAGGTCCTCATGACCATCCCCATTTACATCGCCAAGGGCCAGATGCCCGCTGTAGTTCAGTATACTGGAAAACACATAGGGATTCACATCCGGCAGAGTTCCCCGTCCAAAGTAAATATGGTTTTCCTCAGCCTCCATATCGTTCCCATTGGTTATGACTATATCGGGAATGGAATCGCCGTCGATATACGAAATCCCCGCCCCCGTCGAATAATAACCCGAAACAGACTCATAATCGGGAGCAGGAGGATAAACGAAAGCCAGGAAAAACACCCACAGCATCCCGGAAGTATAAAGGGAAAGCGGAACTACTTCAAAATACCCCGCGACAGGACACTGTCCCTATCATCGATCAGAATGTAATAATACTTTTCTCCCGTAAGGTCCAGTCGGCAGGGTTTTATCGCTCTTCCGCCTATTACCGGAATAGTGCTGACCGGAACTCCCCTTTCGTCATAGATTATTACCTGCCCTCTCTTTACTCCTTTCACAAAAATCTCATAGTGCTCCCCCATGGGAACGGCATGCACTTTAATCGAGTCCACAGCCGCCAGCAACCACATCCACAGCATGCCAATATTTTAAATCATCTGATGCACACGAAGGAGCGATACGTAGTCGCATTCGTCTCTGTACCCCTTTCTATCATGTCCCCATAAGCTACCGCCACCACAGCGAATGTTTCTGTATAATTGAGCACCCTGTATATATCCGCTGTCTCAAGTGTGGTGGATGAACAGTTTATGAGCCCCTTCTGACAGGCATAGATTACCTCATGAGCATCCGCGAGTCTCCATCCCGTGTATCCATTATAGTTGAGATTCGCACACCTGGACACCATTGCAGCATAGGTTCCAATAACGGACTGAATCACGGCCATACGGGGCACGGAGGTGGAACCCACGCTTATTCCTATTCGGGTGGGGTCCGTGCTGTCCACCTGAATGCTGCCATCGGGGGAATAAATGGAACTCACCACATTCCTTCCCCCCTGAACCCATACCATGGGCACGGCCGTCGAATCAGTCACAGCTCCAGAATCCGATGCCAGGATAATCGCATAAAACAGAGATATCATGCTGATAAGTTTATATCCAAAATGCCTAAAATTCAATGACTTAAACCTCTTAAACTTTCCGGAAATAAAAAGTTGCGGATTTTCACTGAGT
This sequence comes from Caldifarciminota bacterium, assembly GCA_026986535.1. GTDB lineage: Bacteria > Hydrothermota > Hydrothermia > LBFQ01 > DSFT01 > S143-66. Next base: position 3,901 of record JALSOK010000018.1, on the reverse strand, counting down.
TATCTATAAGTACACCTGACAGGTGTTCATCTCCCGAAGCCGTTTACAGCATCGATTACCCTATTCACCTCTTCATCAGTCAGCTCGGGAAACATGGGAAGAGCCAGGATTTCCTTGGAAAGCCTCTCTGTCTCCGGCAGATCCCCCGCCTTCCAACCCATTTCTCTGAAGGGCTTCTGCAGGTGCACCGGTATCGGATAGTAGATGCCCGTTCCGATTCCCCTCTCCGCAAGATAATCCTTTAGCCTGTCTCTCATGCCGTCCCGAACCCTTACGGCGAATATGTGATAGACCCCGGCGCTGTCGGGATACTCCTTCTGAAATTCCACAAGGGGATTTCTGATTCCTTCCCTGTACATGCGGGCGATTTCACGACGGCGGGCATTCCACTCATCCAGATACTTCAACTTGACGGACAGAACAGCCCCCTGAAATCCCGTCATCCGCATGTTATAGCCCAGTTCCACATGTTCGTACCGACGGGGGCTGGCGTGATTCCGCAGAATCCTTATCCTGTATGCCAGTTCCTCATCGAATGTGGCAACCGCTCCCCCCTCCCCCATACTTCCCAGATTCTTCGTGGGATAGAAGCTGAAAGCATTTACCACTCCAAATGTCCCTGTCTTCCTGCCCCTGTAAAGGGCCCCATGGGACTGGGCCGCATCCTCCACCAGGTAAATACCCCTGTCGCGGGCGATTTGTTCCAGTCTGTCCAGATCAAATGTCTGTCCATAAATGTGGACCCCGATGATGGCCTTCGTTCTGCGGGTAATCTTCCTCTCTACATCCTCCGGAGCAATCTGCCATGTTCGGGGATCCACATCGGCAAAAACGGGCCTCGCCCCCACATACATGGGCGCCCATGCGGTGGCGATAAAAGTCCACGACGGGATGATCACCTCATCCCCCGGACCAATGTCAAGGGCCCTCATTATCAGATGCAGAGCCGATGTTCCACTATTAACAGCGACCACATGGGGAACTCCCAGATACTCCGCAAAAGCCTTCTCGAACCCCTCCACATAAGGACCGGAGGAAAAGGCATTATCGTCAATAACCCTTTCCAGCGCGGAAAGTATCTCGCTCCTGAGCCGGGCGGTCTGGCGCGAGAGATCCAGAAAAGGAATGGATGACATGACGAAAGTTTAATTCCCGGCATCACAGGGTGTCTTTAAAATTTGTCTATGATTTCGCAAATCAGGGAGAAACTCGGTGAGCTGGCAACGGATGTCATCGAGGGCATCGATATGCCCACGGTTATAACAACGAAAGAAAACCTTTTAAAGGTCATAGAAGTCCTCAAAAACGAACTGGGATTTAACACCATAACCGACATCACAGCCGTGGACTGGTATGGCAGAAGGGATAAACGGTTCGATGTGGTCTATCACCTGCGGAAAGTCCAGAGCCCCCACAGGGTCCGCATAAAGGTGGCCATAGATGATGGAGAAAAGGTTCCCTCCTTGGTCCCCATATTCGAAGGGGCCAACTGGCTGGAAAGGGAAGTATTCGATATGTTCGGCATCGAATTCGAGGGACATCCCAACATGAAGCGAATACTCCTGTGGGAAGGATTTCCCGGCCATCCTCTGCGGAAGGATTTCTTCTGGAGAGAAGAGGTGCCCCTGCCGGAGAATGAGTGATGAAGGTCTCTGAATACCACAAACAGGGGCTGAAGCGCTTCGTGGATTCGGAGCCCCAATTCGTGAAGAAGGGCGAAGCGAAGGAAGGGGTCCACAGAATCAGCCTCTATATTTTGCCGGATGGTAAATGCGTATTCAACGCATCCAGAAGGTGCAAAAAGCTCCTCGCCATAACGGACTTTGCATGCGATTACTATTCCCAAAGCGGCAGATTCCCCTCAGAAGATGAAATTTTAAAATTCTTCGGGGAAGAGAAAGACAGGGCAAAGATGAAAGCCCGCATAGAAATTCTCAGGAAAGCGATAGAATCCATCGCATAGGGGGAATTTCCCCCTATTTCACCTTTCCGTAGCGGATCGTGAAGTACCCGGACTTGAGAGTGTCCTGTGGATGGTAATAGCTCAGGATTTCGAATGCGTACAGCCTTCCGTCCGGCTTCTTGACTATATAAACCTTCTCATCTGGAACCAGCCTGTGATTCTCATCGAGGTGGTACCACCTGTTCCCGATGGCGCTTATAAATCTATCCGTATAGAAGTCGTCCCCATCCTCGTTTTCGTGCACAACCGCCCCATCCCTATCCACTTTGATCACATCCCCACTGTCGCCGATGGAAACCGCCACACCCCACCCCGCATAGATGTTGAGGGCTGGAAGGGTTCCGATGAAGTGGATGTGATAGGTGGTGTCGTAAAGGGAAGAAGGCTCTGTGTATATCAGGTCCTTCAAATTCAAAAATTTGTCCTCATACCCCATGATGACGAAGGGTTCCCCGCCCAGGTCCAGGATTATGGCATCGGGAGAGACCCTCTGGAATTTCAGAGATATAATTTCCCCATGGGGCATTCTGAAGAAAACCCTCTTTCCGGGCAGGGAATCCCATATACTCTCCAGATAGAAGAACTGGCTATCCCTGGTGAACGACTCCGGATAACGGGCATCTTCGAGCCTGCCGGCATCCACAACAGCCACCTGATAAAGGGGATTTACAAGTACGAAGGGTTCCCGTGCGAATATGTACCCCTGTCCCGATTTCACAACCAGCGGCAGTGTCACAAATTCGATGTCGTATCCGTAGAGGGAATCCTCCTCGAAGGAGAACCTCACCGCGTCTTTCTTAACATCCTGATTGAGGAAAGTATCGCGCACGAACTCGAACCGCAGTGGATCTCCGGGATTATAGTTACCCTTTCCCCCTGAACTGGAGCATCCCGTTAAGGTAAAAACCGCAGCGATTACGGTCAGGGTTATTCTCCTCATGTCGAAAATTTTACCACAGGTTAACCCATTACAGGGACCCTTTCCACTTCCGGAAGAATGGGAAGAATCGGGGGTCCTATCCATATACCTTCTCATCCTCCTCCACGCGGGCAAGTTTATAACAGATAAGTCCCATAGGGCTCTTGAACATCATCACCAGACCGATTCCCATTGCAAAGCCAATCTCTCCCATCCTCTCGACTTCATCTCTCGCGAATCCCGTCCAGATGCTTCCTCAGGACAACGGCGGTATTGTAATGGATATCCACCAGATCCTCCACCCTTCTGGCATAGCCCCCCGCCAGCACCACCGCAAGGGGAATTCCCCTCTTCGCCGCCTCCCCTATAACGATTTCGTCCCTTTCCATGAGACCCTCTTTGGTAAGGGACAGGCCCCCCAGAAGGTCGTCCAGATACGGGTCGGCACCGGCCACATATACGACCAGCTGGGGTCTGTGCTCCCCGTAAATCTGCTCCACCGCTTCCCGAAGAAGGGTATTATAGACCGTATCGGAAGTCCTGTCGGGCAAACCTATGTCCCGGTCGCTCCTCTCTTTGGGCATGGGGTAGTTCATCTCCTGATGGATGGAAAAGGTGAAGACATCGGGATCATTCCGGAAGATGTGGGCGGTTCCGTTGCCCTGATGGACATCGCAGTCTATTACAGCCGCCCTCCGGATCCTTTTTTCCTTTTGAAGCTTCCGGATAGCATAGGCGATGTCGTTTATGTAGCAGAAGCCCTCCGCATGGTCTTCGTAGGCATGGTGGAATCCGCCCCCGTTGTGAAACGAAAGTCCATTCTCCAGCGCAAGGGAGGCGGCAATGTATGTCCCACCGCTTGCAAGGCGGAAGAAGTCGATGATTTCCCGTGTCAGGGGCAGTTCGGAACGGATGGTCCTGTGGGACCATCGCAGATTCTTCAGGTCATCGATGTACTCAGGGGTGTGAACCAGCAGCAGGTCCTCCCACGATGCCGGTTCAGGTTCTACAATCTCATC
>JALSOK010000017.1 GCA_026986535.1 Caldifarciminota bacterium | reverse complement strand
ATTATGCCCTTTTCCTCGCCGGAGGGGAGCCTCAATCCGTATCTGCCGGCTTTTACGACAATGAGAACTGGACAGTGGTTTACAGGTTCGAAAACGCCCTTGCCACCGTGAATTACTTTAACTGTGGCAGTCAGAGGGAGCCGAAGGAGTACATAGAAGTATCGGCCGGCGGCAGGACGATGAAGATAGTGGACTTCAGGGAACTGTGGCTGGACGGAAAGCGCATAAGGAAGGGAAAGCAGGATAAGGGGGTGAGGCATCTCGTGGAGGCATTCGTGGATTACCTTCTCGGCAGGGGAAATAACCCCATGCCCTTCGAGGAGATATACAGGACGATGGACTGGTTATTCAGGGCTCTGGAGATCACTCCTGCCTGAGGTAGCGGCATATTTCCGTCAGATGAAAGTGAATCCTCTCCAGATTCTGCAGTACCTCCACATGGATGGCGCTCGTGAGGATGCTTTCCTCCACTTTCCTTTCGAGCCTTTGAAAATGCTTCTGTATCAATTCATCCATGAGGTTTACCACCTTTTCCCTCCTTTCCATACATTCTTCTATGTGCTTATCGTCTCCCGATATGAGTCCGGATTTCATGAGTTGAAAGGTGTACATAACTTCCCGGTGCAATTCGTTTATATCCTCGAGCCCTTCGGAGGAGAAGGCCAGCCCTTCGTAGTGGAGTTTCGCGGCCGCCCTTGCCAGATTCTTGCTGATTATATCCCCTATGCTTTCGAACTGGTCTATTATTTTGGAGAAGGCGCTTATCTTTTCGCTTTCCTCTTCTATGGATTCGTTCCTGTGGAGCCGCACCAGATACATGATGAGATCCTTCCTCATCTGGTCTATCTGATTGTCCTCTTTCTCCAGCTCGAAGATGAGGGATGTATCCCTTCGGGCGAACAGCTCCGGCACCCTGCTGAGCATCCTCTCTGCCACATTGGCCATCTGGATAATCTGGTTCTGTACGATTGCCATTGATATGCTTATGTTGTCCGTGTCCTCGTATATGTAGGGTTTCTCCTGCGGCTTCTTGCCAATCAATTTCTCGAAGAGGCGGGATATGGGTCCCACGAACGGCAGAAACAATGCTGCACCGAAGAGGTTATAAAGCGTGTGGGCATTGGCTATCTGGCGGGGGAGGGTGCCTCCCAGTTTCTGGACAATCATATAGAATATGGGAAAGAGGGTGAATAGAATCAAAAATGTAATGAACTTGTATGCAAAGTTGGCAAGGGCGATCCTCTTTCCGCTTGTTCCACTTCTCGCAGAGGCCATCAGGGCCGTGATGGATGTTCCTATATTGGCCCCGAAGACGATGTACAGCCCTCCCTTCAGGTCTATCAGATGTTCGTACGCCAGCGATATGGCCAGACCCACAACAGCAGCGCTCGAATGGACCATGGCGGTAAATATGGTGGAGAGGGTTATTCCAAACAGGGGCTCCGATGAGACTTTTTCCATGAGGGCTATGAACTGGGGCAGTTCGCTCAGGGAGCGCCCGGCTTCTGCCATCACCTTTATGGAGAAGAAGAGAAGACCTATACCGAAGATGGCATTGCCGTAAGCCCTGTATATTCCCGAACTGCGCTTGAGAAGATAGCCGAGTATTATCAGGACGAATGCCAGGTCGAAGAGCCCGAAGGAAATGATCTGGGCTGTTATGGTGGAACCCACTCCGGAGCCCAGTGCTATGGCCAGAGCGGCGGGGAGATTCACTATTCCCGAATCCACGAATGAGACCAGCATCACGGTGACGGCTGTGGAGGACTGTATTGCGGCAGTTGCTATGATTCCCACCAGGAATGCACCCAGCGGATTGTTGGAAAGATTGGCCAGCATCTTCTTTATGGTGGCACCGGCGAATCGGTTTATCCCCTGATTTAGCTTCTCCATACCGTAGAGGAACAGGACGAATCCGCCCAGCATCTGCAGGAGGGCGAAGAGGATGAATAGCCTGTCCAGAACTATTCCCCGGAAGTCCGACAGGGTTCCATCCGCGGAGAAAATGACCCTGTAGTCCCCTTCGGCTTCCAGTACGGGGGGCCGGTATATAGCGTATCCCAACGAGTCCGTCTCCACCACCTGCGTGATGACAGTGTCCCGGGTGATAAAGTAAACCCGCAGGGAAAAGCCCGCCAGGGGCCTTTTAATCTTCCTCCCGAGCGAGTCCTCGAGAGTTTCGAAAACCCTTATCCTGAGGGGCCTCGGAGAATTGCCCACATACACCAGCTGATTATTTCCCGAAAGGTCTATGTTGTACAGGGAATCGTATGGCTTTACGATGGATATGCTCGACAGGAGGAGTGTAAGCATAAGCTCCTAATTTTAAACCATTTGGAAATTGCTTCCCTTTTCCGGATTTCGGGCGTGCTCCGGATGTTTAATCGACATGTAAAGAAAGGGGAAATTTTCTGACTGAAAAGATTGGAAAATACTTTCAGGGTAAGCGAAATGTTAACTTTATTCTGTTCATGGGTCTGATTCATGCAAAAATTATAAGCATAAGGTGAGTTCCTTTAAAATTATTGCCATGAAAATTGTAGCGGGAAACTGGAAGATGAATTTAACCCTCCCTCAGGCTGTTGAGCTCGTCAAAAGCATACAGCCGGCCGGCAATGTGAAGGTTATCGTATTTCCGCCCTCCCTCTTCGCTGTACCCGTTACCCGCCATGCGTGCAGGGGCATAGATACGGGGGTTCAGAATATACACCACGAAGACTTCGGTGCCTATACGGGAGAAGTGTCGGCTCCAATGGCGGTATCCATAGGAATGAAGTATGCCCTCGTGGGGCATTCGGAAAGAAGGCATATCTTCGGGGAGACGGATGAGCAGGTAAATCTGAAGGTGAAGAAGGCCCTTGAGCATGGCCTGAGGGTTATAATGTGCGTCGGGGAGACGCTTGAGGAGAGGGAGAGTGGAAGGGCCTTTGAGGTCGTGGAGAGGCAGTTGAGGGAGGGGCTAAGGGGTGTGGATGACCTGTCCGGCGTGATGATTGCGTATGAGCCCGTATGGGCTATAGGGACGGGCAGGAATGCCACTCCGGAGCAGGCTCAGGAGATGCACGAATTCATTAAGAAAATAGTAAATGTTCCCGTCCTGTATGGGGGAAGCGTAAAGCCCTCCAATGCCGGTGAACTGCTCTCCCGGAAGGATGTGGATGGGGTTCTGGTTGGGGGAGCCAGCCTGAAGGCGGACTCATTTAACGAAATCATCGGGATTGCTTCCCGGATCTCTTAGGGGCCCGCGGCCCCTCTTATCATTCCTGTAAACTTCTATTATGCGTATAAAGGCCATTTCCTTTCTTCTTCTGCCCGCAATTGTGGTTTATGGTCTGCTGTACTTTCAGCCTTCCGAAAGGCGTGAGCATTCCAAATCTCCGGATGTGGCACAGGAGTGGTTCTATCTCCAGAGGGCCTATCCATTCGATTCCATACCCTCCCATCTTGTGGATGTGGCCAGGAAACAAGCTCTGCATCTGAGAAATATGTACAGGGGCATACTGGCCGGCTCCTGGGTGGAAAAAGGCCCCTTCAATATCGGGGGAAGGGTCACTTCGATCGATGGGGTGAGCGATTCTTTGATTTATGTGGGAACGGCCAACGGGGGACTGTTCCGCATGGTCAGGAGCGGCTCTTCCTATATTTTCGAATCCCTGACCGATGGGCTTCCTTCCCTGTCGGTGGGCGATGTGACCGTGGATCCCCACAATCCCTCCACCGTGTATCTGGGTCTGGGGGAGGTGAATGCCAGCGGGGATTCCTATCAGGGGGATGGTATTTATGTTAGCAGGGACGGAGGAAATACATGGGAGTATCTGGGATTGAGGGAAGGGAAGTACATAGCCGACATAGTGGTCCATCCCTACGATTCCAGCATTCTATATGCATGCGTGACGGGGGGTCTGTACTCCAGCGATACCGTTAGGGGGGTGTTCAGGAGCACCGATGGTGGCCAGACATGGGAGCATGTCCTCTTCGTGAGCGATTCCACCGCCTGCATTGATCTCGTCGTCGTTCCTTCGGGGCTGGATGTCCGGATTTATGCGGCCATGTGGGAGAGGAAGAGGGGTCCGGGATACAGGCACTTCGGTGGTCCCACCAGCGGCATATACAGGAGTATGGATGGGGGCGATACATGGGAGGAGCTGACATCTGGACTTCCGGATGCGGCGGGACGAATCGGTATAACTGCTCCCACTCCCGATACCCTTTACGCCCTCTACTGCGATTCCACGGGTTATTATTTCGACGGTGTGTATAAATCCACAGATGGCGGGGATTCCTGGAGCAGACTCTCTTCCTCACCGGACCCCTATTACTTCGGGAGTTATTATTGCTGGTGGTTCGGGAACATATACGCGCAGCCGGGTAATCCGGATGTGGTGTACGCACTGGGTCTGGACCTGTGGAGAACCACCGATGGGGGCACCTCATGGCAGAGGATCACCTATATGGCCGACTGGTTCGATGTCCATGTGGACCAGCATGCCATCTGGGTTTCTCCATCGGATTCCAGCTTTGTGGTTCTGGGTAATGATGGGGGGGTTTATGTTTCCACGGATTGGGGAGCAAATTTCTCTCATCTGAAGGGACTTCCTGCCACCCAGTACTATCGGATAGAGCACGACCCCCACACGGGCAGAATCTTCGGAGGTACTCAGGACAACGGGACCCACAGGAGTGGAAATCCGGACTGGGAAATCATCTATGGGGGAGATGGTTTCTGGGTCCGCGTCAGGAGGGATAGCCCCAACATCGTCTTTGCCGAATACCAGTATGGGGGGCTGGGGCGCTCCCGCCAGTGGGGAGACCCTGGCACATTCGAGTATATAGACTACGATTTCTCCTCCGACAGGTCCAACTGGAACACCCCCTATATCCTGAATCCCCTCCGGGAAAATGTTATGTATCTGGGCACATACAGGGTCTGGAAATCCACGGACGCTGGAGATAACTGGACTCCCATAAGCGGGGACCTGACTTCGGGAGGCACCATCTCCTATCTGGATATTTGCAGGGCCGATACATCCATTATCCTTGCGGGTACGGTGGAGGGGAGGCTGTGGAAGTACGATGGAAACGCGTGGACCGAGCTTACGAAACCACCCCTGCCCCAGAGGTATCTTACATCCATACGATTCGACGACACCTCCTGTGACACCTTCTATGTCTCCTTCTCCGGATACTTCTGGGATGAGCGCTCCCATCATGTGTAT
>JALSOK010000016.1 GCA_026986535.1 Caldifarciminota bacterium | reverse complement strand
TATACGGGACTACCTCTTCGACATATCCGGAAGACCCGCCATAAAGCTCATAATGATGAGGGAGAATTATTCCCTAATAAGGGAGATATTCCTTCATGTTCTGTGCATGCGGGGTGGCATGCGGGGAGTCTATATGTATCCCAGCAGAAAAAGGAAGGGGCTATGGATACTGGACATGACCCATCAGAGTGTTAACAAGGGCCTTTCGCTCAGAAAGCTGGCCCGGATACTGGATGTGGAAAGGGTGGTTGCTGTGGGAGATTACCTGAACGATATCCCCATGTTCCGCGTCAGCGATATATCCGTGGCCATAGAGCCGACGCTGGATGCCGTAAGGCAGGAAGCAGATTATGTCATATCCGATTTCAGGGACCTCCTTGGAATTCTCCTTTAAGAGGGTAGAATCTCTACAGTGCTTATGAGCCGGCTCTTATCTTTTCTTCTTCGGTATGAATACAATCTGTCATCCTCGTATGTGCACGCGGGAGGCGGAACAATCCACTCAATGCCGTTCTCTTCGAGGATCTTCCTGTTGAATTCGAATAAATCGAGGAATAGTTTTCCGTTCCTTCGCCGGAAGAATTCAGGAGGAAAGAATTCCATCAGTTCTTCGCCCACTTCGTAGCAGTTGCCGCATATTCCCGGCCCAAATGCGGCCACTGTGTCCCCTGGAGAAATGCCGAATTGCTCGAAGAGTATCTCCAGAGCCCTTTTCACTATTCCCTTATAACTTCCACGCCAGCCCGCATGAAGAATTGCGGCGGTACGGCCTTTAATATCCATCAGAAATATGGGATAGCAGTCGGCAGTCCTGACCCCGATGGCTATAGCGGGAATATCTGTTATAAGGCCGTCTCCCTCGATTTCTCCCCGCGGCATGACCTCTGGATCGTCTATGACGAATACATGGGCGGAATGGACCTGTTTCAGATAGGCATCTATTTTGATCTCTTCATCGGATGCAAGCCGGGTCGAGGTCCGGGCGGAAAATCCATCGATTCCATCCAGTACGAAGAACTTTCCGTCGAAAATCCAGCGGATGTCCATGGGAAAATTTTACGCAGGCCTTTAAACCTGGAACGGTGGATGGTTTTATTGGTTTTATATGGCCCTGCCATAAATTTTACCTAATACCACTTATGTTAACTAACAGATGAAAAACAACAAAAAACAAAAAACCTGACATTTTCCCCCTTACTCCTCCGCGCTTCGTTTGTTCAGAAATCAGAAACACGAAAACTGACCTCTGGAAAATGCCCCCTTAACCATTAAAATTTGTAAAGATGAAAAAGTACCTCAGGGAGCTCCTTAGATGCCTCTACGCGAGGAAACTGATGAAGCATCTTCTGACGCTCGACAGGGAAATAGAAATCGTAATTCGTGAAGTGGAGAGCGTTTCCGAGAGCTACATATACTTTCGGAAGAAGGTAATCCGAAGGAAGCCCTCCGAAATCGACAGAGGGCTTCTTTTCGATTATGCGTGCTATCTAACGCTGGATAAGAAGGAAAGGGAGAAGGTTTTCGGCCTGTGAGAATCATCAGACGCATCGGATTCTATCTGCTCATACTGACGCTGGTCGTTGCAATATCCACCCTGGGATATGTGGTTATAGAACATGCTCATCCCTTCGATGCCCTTTATATGACGATTATTACAATATCCACAGTGGGATACGAGGAGGTTATACACCTCTCCCCCACCGGCAGACTGTGGACCATACTGGTTATAATTTTCGGATGGGGAATCCTGGCTGTCATAGTCACCAATGTATTTTCCATGTTTTTGAGCGAGGAAATATTAGGAAGGATTGGAAGGAGGAGGATCAGAAAGATGAAGAATCATTACATCGTATGCGGATACGGAAGAATAGGAAGAGCCACTGTTCGGGAGCTCATTAAAGAGAGAAAAAAGGTTATCGTTATAGAAAAGGAAGCCTCGAAAGTGGAGCAGGCGGAAAAAGATGGGGTAAAAGTTCTTCTGGGAGATGCCACCGATGAAAATATGCTCAGAAAAGCCCATATAGAAGATGCCTCGGGGCTGGTCGCGGCCCTCTCCAATGATCCCGACAACATATTCGTAATAATTAATGCCAGGAGTCTCAACAGGAATCTCTATATTGTCTCGAGGGCCATGGATGAACGCTCCCGGAACTTTATGCTCAAAGCCGGTGCCAATCATGTGGTCCTGCCCTACGAGATGGCAGGAATTAAAATAGCGAACGCCCTTCTGAAGCCCGGACTACAGGATTTCTTCGAAATTCATAATCTCAGGATGGAAGAGGTGGAAATAGAAGGAGCAACCCCGCTGGCAGGAAGGACCATCAGGGAATTGAACCTCACCAATCTGTACAACATTTACATAGTCTCTGTCATAAAGAAGACGGGAGAAGTGATCGCTCCCCCCACCGCAAACACGCTCCTGGAGGAGGGAGACATTATACTGCTTCTGGGGCGAAAGGAAAACATAGAGAGGTTCGAAAAGGACTATCTTTCCCGTAAATAAGCAATTGGGACCTATAAACTTTTTTCATGCTGTCTGTTGCGAAGAATCTGATAATTAGAAGCGACAGGAAGATAGTTCTCCTCGTGGCCGATGGACTGGGGGGACTGCCCCGCCCCTCGGATGGCAGAACGGAACTGGAGGTCGCAAAGACCCCCAACTTAGATAAACTTGTTTCGAAGGGAATCATCGGACTTATAGAGCCCATAGAGGCCGGCATTTCCCCGGGAAGTGGACCTGCCCATCTGGCACTGTTCGGCTATGATCCTGTGGAATATGAACTGGGAAGGGGAGTTCTGGAGGTACTCGGTCTGGGAATGGAATTGAAGGACGGAGATATAGCGATAAGGGGAAACTTTGCCACCATTAAGGATGGAAAAATCATCGACAGACGGGCTGGAAGAATCTCTACCGAGGAAAACAGGAGGATCATATCGATATTGAAGGAGAATATTCAGAGGATCGAGGATGTGGAAATTATATGGGAGAGCGGATTGGAGCACAGGTTTGCCCTTATCCTCAGGGGTCCGGGGCTGGGCGATGGAGTAAGCGACACAGATCCCCAGAAGGAGGGACTTCCTCCCCTCCCGCCGGAGGGCCGCGATGCCCCTTCCATGAAGACAGCCAGAATCCTCAGTTCAATAATCGAAAGAGCTTCGAAATTGCTCCAGAATGAAGAAAAAGCCAACTTCATCCTCTTCAGGGGTATCTCGAAAAAGCCCGATATTCCAACTTTCCAGGATAGGTACCGAATGAAAGCCCTGGGGCTTGCCAACTATCCCATGTACAGGGGACTTGCCCGGCTCGTTGGAATGGATGTACCGGAGCTTGGATACGAATTCGAGAGGCTTATAGATTACTACGAGGAACATTACGACGAATACGACTTCATATTTATTCATTATAAGTGGACGGATAAGGCGGGTGAAGATGGAGATTTCGAGAGGAAAGTCAGATACATAGAAGAAGTGGATTCTTACCTTCCCCGGATAATTTCGAAGAATCCGGATGTTTTCATATTCACCGGTGACCACTCTACCCCTGCCATGTGGAAGGGACACTCCTGGCATCCGGTTCCTGTACTTATAGTTGCAGAGAATGCGGGTGTGGATGATGCCTGCAGGCTGACGGAAAGGGAAGCCAGAAAGGGTTATCTTGGCCTCCGCAGGAGTAAAGAGATTATGCAGATTGCCCTTGCCCTTTCTGGAAGATTGAAGAAGTTCGGAGCATAATTCTGATTTAATTAATAGGAAATATGTGTACCCTTTAAACTTACCCGCATGATGAAGAAACTCCTGTTTGGAATCGTGGTTGCGTTTGGGATTTATGCATGTGGCGGAGGTGGTGAGTCCTCCGGAGGTGGAGCTACTGAACAGACCCAGCAGACTCAGCAAGAGGCCAAAGCCACATCCTCTGGTGAAATCGAAATAAAAGATACCCTTGCATGGGTTGGACCCGAAGGTGCTCCTGTGAAGAGCGTGGAACTGGGTCCCCTCAATCAGGAACTGGCCAAGAAGGGAGCCGAACTCTTCAAGCTTAAGTGTACTGCATGTCATAAGATAGATCAGAGATATATAGGGCCAGCGCTTAAAGGTGTTACCAAAAGGAGAAACCCTGCCTGGATAATGAATCAGATACTTGATCCCGCCTTTATGATAGAACATGATCCCATAACCCGCGAATTGCTCGCCGAATATCACACCCGCATGACTTTCCAGAATGTAACGAAGGATGACGCAAGAGCCATTCTGGAATATTTCAGGTGGATAGATGAGAAGGGGACAGAGCCCTGATTCGAACTGCTCTGCCCCGCGACTGCGGGGCCTTTTTGTTAATTATTCGTTAATTCTTAAACCTGTAATTTCCAAGTGGATTTCGGTGAATATTTGCTTGACATTCGCCGGTCTTTCCCTTTAAACTTTGGTCGTTAACCAAATGTTAACTGAAAATAACTGCACAGGAGGTGGGTTATGAGAGAACTTCTCAAGAAGTTCGCGTATGTAGGAACGGCTCTGGTTCTGGTGGGGGTGGCTGTAAACTCCTGCCAGAAGCAGGCTACCAAGAGCGGCATATCTGCCGATGTGGCCAAGCAGGTGTATGTGCCGCCTGGAGAGTACGATGAATTTTACGCATTCCTCTCCGGCGGATACAATGGCCAGATAGATGTGGTGGGTCTTCCCTCCGGAAGGCTCCTTCAGATAGTGCCTGTCTTCTCCGTGGATCCCCACAATGGTTACGGATTCGACGAAGAGACCAAGGCAATGCTCATGACTTCCCATGGATTCATACCCTGGGATGACTCTCACCATCCCGAGCTCTCCCAGACCGACGGTGTTCCCGATGGAAGGTGGCTCTTCATCAATGCCAACAACACCACCAGGATGGCGAGAATCGACCTGAGGACCTTCGAGACTGTTGAAATCCTTGAGATTCCCCTCTCCGGTGGTAACCACGCTTCCACCTTCGTTACTCCCAATACAGAGTATGTGACCGCCGCTACAAGATTCGCCGTGCCAATACCCCAGAAGGACATGCCCATAGATGTCAAGAACTTCAAGGGTACCCTCACCTTCATCAAGGTGAACAACGACCCCAACTATGATAAGAATGATAAGATGGAGATAGCCTTCCAGATTCTGGTTCCCGGTTATGACTACGACCTGTCCCACTGCGGTAAGGGTCCCTCCTATGGATGGTGCTTCTTCACTTCCTACAACACCGAGCAGGCATCCACCCTTCTGGAGATCAACGCATCTCAGAAGGACAAGGACTACATAGCCGCTGTCAACTGGAAGGTGGCCGAGAAGTGTATCGCCGACGGCAAGTATAAGGAAGTTCCCGTTACCTATTATCACAATTACTACGATGACAAGACCCACATGGCTTACTCCAAGGTGGAGAAGAGCGTGAAGGTCATAGATCCCAAGGATTGTCCCGGTCTCATTTACTTCCTGCCCACACCCAAGTCTCCTCACGGTGTTGATGTGGATCCCACCGGTGAGTACATAGTGGCAGGTGGTAAGCTGGCTACTGTTCTGCCCATCCACTCCTTCTCCAAGATGATCAAAGCCATAGAGAACAAGCAGTTCGAGGGTGAGGACCACGGAATTCCCGTTCTCAAGTACGATGCTATCAATCACTGTGAAGTTCCCAAGCCCTGTCTCGGGCCTCTGCACAACGAATTCGACGGCAGGGGCTATGTATATACCTCCTGCTTCATATCCTCCGAAGTCATCAAGACCGACCTGAAGACCTGTAAGGTGGTCGACAGGATTCCCGTCTACTACTCCGTCGGACACCTGATGATACCCGGTGGTGATTCCAGAAAGCCCTGGGGCAAGTATGTGCTTCCTATGAACAAGATTACCAAGGACAGGTTCCTGCCCACCGGACCCGAGCTGGCCCACGCTGCACAGCTGATAGACATCACCGGCGAGAAGATGAGAATGCTCCTGGACTTCCCCACCATGGGTGAGCCCCACTATGCACAGGCTCTGCCTGCTGACCTCATCATGGACAAGGTCTGGAAGGTCTATCCTCTCGAGGAGAACAAACACCCCTATGCCACCCTCAGCGAGGAGGATGCCAAAGTCGTAAGGAAAGGCAATGTCGTGCATGTCTACATGACAGCCATAAGGTCCCACTTCGTACCCGACAACATCGAGGGTATCAGGGTGGGCGACACCGTTTACTTCCATGTCACCAACCTCGAGCAGGATTGGGACATTCCTCACGGATTTGCCATCTACGGTGCCCACACCTCCAACATCCTGATCATGCCCGGCCAGACCAAGAGTATCAAGTGGATACCTCAGCACCCCGGCGTATATCCCTTCTACTGCACGGACTTCTGCTCTGCTCTGCACCAGGAGATGCAGGGTTATGTAAGGGTCTC
This sequence comes from Caldifarciminota bacterium, assembly GCA_026986535.1. Classification (GTDB taxonomy): domain Bacteria; phylum Hydrothermota; class Hydrothermia; order LBFQ01; family DSFT01; genus S143-66. The sequence continues at coordinate 12,906 of JALSOK010000016.1, read as the reverse complement.
GCCCAGAGGTGCCAAGGTCCAGCTCAGGTGGAGAGGCGGCGGCAGCGACTGGAAGACCGGATAATATCTTCTCCTGGCGGGGATTCTCCCCGCCTTTATACTCACTCTTTCCATAAAGCACTTTAATATCAAAGATTTCTTTTCTTCATTTCATTATAGGGTTAGGAATCACTATCGAATAACAGCATTTTTCTATTTCCGATAAAAATGGGAAAAAATTAAAACAGTGAAGTGCTTACTTTATACTTTTCTAAACGAAGGAGGTGGGATATGAAAAAGATAAGCAGAATACTGGTGGCTGTTGCTTCTGTACTGATTGGTGCTATCTTTATTTTTCCCTTATGGCGAATAGACCTTCAGGCTCCTCAATATCCAGAAGGTCTGAGCGTATTGATATGGGTGAATAAGGTAACGGGGATACCAAAACTGGAAATAGTAAATGACTTGAACCACTATATTGGAATGCAACCCATTAATCCGGATTCCATTCCCGAGCTCAAGTGGTTCTGGATGGTATTCCTGGCATTCCTCATCTTCGGACTCATAGTGGCTGCTGTTGGAAAGAAGATACTCCTCTACTTCTGGTTTGTTCTCTATGCTCTATTTGGCATTTACGCGCTATATGTTTTCTGGAAGTGGGAATATGAGTATGGCCATAATCTGGATCCGCATGCTCCTCTCACTGTGGACCCTTTCCAGCCTCCTTTGCTGGGTAAATTAAAAATGATGAACTTTACTGTAATTGCTTATCCTGTTCTTGGGGGATGGGCATTAATTCTTGCCGGTATCCTTGGATTTGTAGCTGTTATTCTTGAATTGAAAAATAAATAAAAATTTTTCTTTTGGAGGCTGTCGCCTCCATTTCCTATGTTATGCCTGTAAAATTTATCCACGAAGATTTTCTTCATAAACAGGGAGGATTGAGATGAAGAGGATCCTTGCGCTTATCTTTCTTGCTCTTGCGGGATGTCAGAGCGGTCCTGAGCCCATTAACATCGGGCAGGATATGTGCGAATACTGCAAGATGATCATCACGGATAAGCGCTTCGGTTCGGAAGTTATAACTAAAAAGGGTCGCGTTTACAAGTTCGACAGCATAGAATGTATGGCCGCCTATTACATGGAGAACGAATCCGAAGTGGACAAACTTTATGCGCCTGACTTTTACAAGGCTTCGGAGGCCAAAGGCACCGAATACCTCTTCGATGCCACACAGGGATATTATGTAATCGGAAGCGATCAGCCCAGCCCCATGGGTCTGGGAATAGTTGGATTTTCCACAAAGGAGTCTGCTGAAAAATTCCAGAAGGAGCACGGTGGGACCATCAAGGACTGGGATGAGATCGTCCTTTATGTAAAGACCGAGTGGCAGGATAAATTGAACCCAGCAGGTAGCCATGCTCATTAATATACTAATAGCGGGAACTGTGGTGGTATGCCCCGACTGCGATGTCAGGGGGTTGAAACAGGCTGTAGCAATTGCCCAGCCATACGATACTATACTGGTGAAGGAAGGCCACTATACGGAAGACAGCATAATAGTCGATAAGCCCGGCCTCGTTATAATGGGTGAGGGTGAGGCTGTAATAGATGCAAACCACAAGTGGGAAGCCATACTGGTCATTGCCGACAGCGTGACGATCAAAGGCCTGACGGTTATGAATGTCCCGGTCAGCTACATCCACGACCATGCCGGTATAAAGTTCGATGGAGTGAGCGGTTGTGTCGTGGAAAACAACACCCTCATCAATAATTTCTTTGCCATCTACCTGGCCCATTCCGAAAATTGCCTTGTGAAGGACAACTATATAAAGAGCAATGCAACGAGGGAAATGGCGGCAGGAAACGGCATACACGCATGGTACTGCCATGACTTATACATAACGGGAAACACCGTGATCCAGCACAGGGACGGCATATACTTCGAATTCGTGGACAACAGCTTCATAGAGGGTAATTACAGCACGAAGAATCTCAGATATGGACTCCACTTCATGTTCTCCGACAGGGATGTGTATTCCCACAACACATTCGTTAACAACGGTGCGGGCACGGCGGTCATGTACTCCAGGCTCATAAGCCTTTACAACAATATCTTCGAGAAGAACTGGGGAGGGGCTTCCTATGGAATACTTCTGAAGGAGATATACGACTGCAAGATTTACAACAACATATTCAGGGAAAACACAGTGGGCCTTTATATGGAGAACTGCAACAGAACCCCCATAGAGCATAACGATTTTATAGGAAACGGCTGGGCTCTTAGGGTTATGGCCAATTCACAGGAGAATATGGTTTCGCAGAACAACTTCATAGACAACATGTTCGAGGTGGCGACCAACAGCCGCAGGAGTTTCAATAAGTTCAATAAGAACTACTGGAGCAAGTACAACGGTTATGATCTGGACAGGGATGGAATAGGCGATATACCCTATCGTCCCGTTAGCCTGACATCCTATCTCATAGAGAACTATGAGGCGATTTCCCTTATGTTGGAGAGTTATTTCCTGAAACTTCTGGACCTGCTGGAGAAGATCGCCCCCTCCATCAATCCCGTGGGCCTGATAGACAGAGAGCCTTTAATGGAGAAGGTGAAACATGATTAAGGTAGAGAATTTAAAGAAGAGATTTGGTAAGCTTCAGGTGCTCCACGGTGTCAGTTTCGACACCGAAGATGGAAAGTGCACCGCCATAATGGGCCCGAATGCTTCGGGCAAAACCACCACCATAAAGAGTATTCTGGGTCTGGTGGTACCGGATGAGGGAACCATTACGGTCAACGGTATGGATGTTCGAAAGGGTTTTCAGTACAGGAACCTGATAGGATACATGCCCCAGATTCCCACTTTCCCTGAAAACATAACGCCCAGAGAGCTGATAAACCTCACCATAAAGCTCCGCTCTTACGAGAAGAATTATTCTGAAGAACTGATAGGCCTGTTCGAAATCGAGGAGCATCTTGACAAGCCCTTCTCCGCTCTGTCAGGCGGAACCAGGCAGAAAGTCAATGCGGTCCTCGCCTTCATGTTCGATGTGCCCATACTGATACTGGACGAGCCCACGGTGGGACTGGATCCTGTCTCGAGCAGAAAGCTGAAGAACCTCATCAAGGAAAGGAAAAGCAGGGGCGTGGATGTGATTATTACTTCTCATATCGTAAGCGAAATAGAACAGCTGGCGGACGACATGGTCTTCCTTCTTGAGGGTCAGGTTATATTCGAGGGACCCGTGAAGGAAGCAATAGAGCAAACACAGGGGGAGGATTTAGAAGATGCAATTGCGAAACTTATCCAGCGGCAGCAGGCAGCTTAGTCTGTTCGAGCATTATATTAACGACATAGTCAGGGGTAAGTGGTTTATCGCCTATACCGTGCTCCTGTTCGCTCTTATATATGCTGTTCTCATGTTCTCCTTCGAGACCTCACAGGCGGTGGTGGGTGTGATGAATCTGGTCATATTCATCGTTCCTGCGGTTGGCCTGTTCTTCACCTCCATGTACTACTATTCGAGGCGGGAATTCATGGAGTTCATCCTCTCGCAGCCGGTAAGCAGGACATTCGTCTATTTCAGTTTTTATCTGGCCATGAGCCTGGCCATGATATTCTCCTTTATCCTCGGGGTTTCCGTTCCCATGTTCATCCAGGGCTTCGCGCCGGAAGCCATAAAGATGTCTCTCTGGGGAGTGCTTCTCAACATGATATTTGTCGCCATTTCCCTTATGGTCTCGGTCCTCGCGGATGACAGGGTCAGAGGTCTGGGAACTGTCCTACTGCTGTGGTTCTTCTTCACCATTTTCTACGATGCTGTTCTCACCGCAGTAATCATATACTTCCGCGATTATCCTATAGAAAAGTTCATACCCTTCGTAATCGCCATAAATCCCGTCGATGATTTTCGCATAAGCACCCTTCTGAGCACGGATATTGCCGCCATGCTCGGATACTCCGGAGCTGTCATAAAGCACTTCTTCGGGCGCTTCTTCGGTGTCCTGTATGTTGCATTCCTGCAGAGTCTCTGGGTCCTGATTCCCTTCCTTGTGGGGCTCTGGAGGTTCAGGAAAAAAGATTTCTAATTCTTAGGGTCCTTTCCGGACCCTTAAAATTTTTTTCATGGAATTCAGGGATATAAACAGGGCTTTTTTGAATATCGGCAACGAGCCAACTGCTATCGAAATCAATGCAAAGGCCAGGGCATTGAAAGCAGAGGGTCATCCCGTCATATCCCTTGCAGTTGGTGAGCCGGATTTTCCCACTCCCGAGGGGATAAAGGAGGCCCTCTACAGGGCAGTCCGGGATAATAAAACCTTTTACCCCAATCCCCAGGGCATCCCCGAATTGAGGGAAGCCATTGCCGTATATGAATCCGCCCGAAAGAACATGCCCATCAGTATAGACAGGATTCTCGTGACGGTGGGCGGCAAGCCGGTAATCCCCTACACCATGTATCTGCTCACCAATCCTGGCGATGAAGTTATACTGCTGGAGCCCTACTATCTGGCATATCCGTACTGGGTGAAAGTCTTCAATTTGAAGCTCAAAATCGTTCGCCTTAATGAGGATGGGACCATTCCCTTTGACGAACTGAAGAGGGAGATAACCGATAGAACCAGGCTCCTTATAATCAATTACCCGAGCAACCCCACCGGGGCCATGCTCACCCGCGAGGATATGTCCCGCCTTCTGCTTCTTCTGGATGAATTTCCCTCCCTTTACATCCTTTCGGATGAGGTGTATTCCCGGATAATTTACGAAGGGGAGCACATAAGTCCCCTGCCCCACAATACCGACAGGGTCATCCTCCTGGAGAGTTTTTCGAAAACCTATGCCATGACGGGATGGCGGCTGGGATACGGAATCTTTCCCGAATGGATGCTGAAGTATCTTGTAAAGTACAACTCCAATCTGCTGACCGGTCCCACCACATTTGTCCAGTATGCCGGAATCGCGGCACTCAGGGACCCCGGGGTTCAGAAGGATGTGGATAGGATGGTTTTAGAATTCAAACGCAGAAGGGATTATGTGGGTGAAAGGCTCTCCAGGATGGGCTTTTCTTTCCACAAACCCAGCGGAGCATTTTACTACTTTATAGATGTTGGAGTAGATGGAATGGAGTTCTCTAAAAGGCTTCTGGAGGAGAAGTTCGTTGCGGTGACCCCCGGAATTATATTCGGTCCCTCGTTTTCCAGCTATGTGCGTATTTCATTCGCCAATTCCATGGAAAATCTGCAGGAGGCAATGGACCGGCTGGAGGATTTTCTGAAATGATTCTCATAGGTATTACGGGAAATGCCGGTTCGGGAAAGACCACTGCTTCCAGGGTATTCGAAAAACACGGATTTTATGTGATAAATGCCGATAGCGTCGTCCATAGGTTGCTCGAGAGCGATGAGGTCAGGGAGTTCATAAGGAAGAACTTCGGCCCCCGATATGTAGATGACAGAAAGGCTCTGAGCAGACTTCTCTTCGAGAATCCCCACCTGATGGACATATACGAAAACTTTATACGCAAAAAGGTAATACAGGCTCTGGAAGAGGAAATCAGGAAGGCTCCTTCTGACAGAATCGTTATAGATGCGGCTCTCATCCACGAATATGGGCTGGAATACATGTTCGACAAACTCATAACCATAGTTGCGGACAGGCAGAAGCTCATAGAAAGGCTGGTGAACAGGGGATATACGCGGGAGCACGCCGAGAGAATACTGGAGAGACAGATGCCGCAGGAGGAAAAGGCCCGCAGAAGCGATATAGTTATAGAAAACAATACCACCATAGAAGATTTTCAGAGGAAAGTGGAAGAGATCGTGCGCCGGATTTCATCATGAACTTCGTTTATCTACAGCAGGTGGAGGACCTGGATCTGGAAATCCTTATGAAGATGGCAAATCACCTGAACCTCCAGAACGGTAAATTACTGCTCCTCTCCCCCACCCGTACCCCGCTCGTAATCCACCGTCCTTACAGCTCATTCATATACCACTACGACAGAGCAATAATAACCGATGCGGATATTCATGCGGAGGGAAGGATATGGATGGTGTTCAGGGGTATGGATGATCCCAATGAGATAATCAGGGCTTATTTGAAAAAGGGGCCGCAGTCCCTTCTCCGCTTCAACAGAACCATGTTTGCCCTTCTCTGGGACGATGGGGAAAAGGAACTGACGGCTATGGGAAACTTCTTCACATACCGGGATGAGATAGGAGAAAACTTCTCCATGGCCACGAATCCGGTGGTATTTTACAGCACCTTCCACTTCGTCAGGGAAAACCTTTCGGAGGTGGTAAATTCGGTTCTGACTGCGGGCAGTGCAGTGCCAATGGATCCCTGGAGCGCAGTGGTGAAAAAACGCATGCGCATAAGGGAATGTTCTGTGGGCCATCCGGTGATTTATGACGAAATGACGCCTCAGGAATACTTTTCCATTCCTCACCTGAAGGAAGAATCCCCGTTCATTCCCACCAGGACCTATCTTGCGGAGTACATACTGAAAAGACAGCTCTCATCCGCCCCCCTCATGGGGGTGTCCTTCGATATTCATGTTCCATTGGGGTGTTATATAAAGGCGGGAATTTCCCCGCTTTCGCTGTTGCTTTCCAGAAGGAAAGCCTGGAGGAGATATGCCTATAAGAAGAGCCTCGAGTTCATTGCCTCTTTACCTTTCTGATTGGGTTTTAATCATAAGTTCCCCACACCTCCCGGAGGGCATCGGAAATCTCTCCCAGCGTCGCATTTGCCCTTATTGCATCCAGTATGTAGGGCATGAGGTTCTCATCCGTCTTTGCTTTTCTCTTTAGTTCCTCTAAGGCTTCCACATAATCCTTTCCCCTACTGGCTTTGAATTTCCTGAGCCTCTCGATGATTTTCTCCACCACCTCGTCGGGAAGCCGGAATATTTCTATTTTCTCCCCTTCTTCCTGCTCCGGTTTAAAGGCATTGACTCCCACTATTATCCTCTCCCCCTTCTCCACTTCCATCTGCCATTCGTATGCACTCTTTGCGATTTCCTCCTGGAAGTATCCCTTTTCTATCGCCGCCACTGCACCGCCCATTGCATCGATCTTTTCCAGATATTCCCACACCTTCTCCTCTATCTCGTCCGTGAGTTTTTCCACGAAGTAGCTTCCTGCAAGGGGATCCACTGTGTCGGCAACCCCCGTTTCATACGCTATAATCTGCTGTGTCCTCAGGGCGATTCTCACGCTCTTTTCCGTGGGCAGGGAAAGGGCCTCATCGTACGAATTGGTGTGCAGGGACTGGGTTCCGCCCAGAACTGCGGAGAGGGCCTCGAAAGCTGTCCTTATGATGTTGTTCTCCGGTTCCTGGGCTGTCAGGGAAGAGCCTGCCGTCTGGGTATGGAATCTAAGCCTCATGGATTTCTCATTCTTTGCACCGAATCTCTCCTTCATAATCCGGGCCCAGATTCTTCTCGCCGCCCTGAATTTGGCGATTTCTTCGAAGAAGTTCATGTGGGCATTGAAGAAGAAAGACAGCCTCGGTGCGAACTTATCCACATCTATCCCCCTCTTGCGGACCTCCTCCACATAGGCAATGGCATCCGCAAAGGTGAAAGCCAGTTCCTGAACCGCTGTTGCCCCTGCCTCCCTGTAGTGGTATCCCGAGATGGATATGGGATTCCACTTTGGAAGATAACTGGCGGAAAATTCTATTATGTCCCCCACCAGTCTCATGGAGGGTTTTACCGGATAAATATAATTGCCCCTCGCGGCGAACTCCTTCAGTATATCGTTCTGTATAGTGCCGGAGAGCCTTTCGACCGGAACCCCCTGCTTCTGGGCAAGGAGCATGTAGAATCCGAGGAGGATTCCCGCTGTGGCGTTGATCGTCATGGATGTGGATATGCTTCCCATATCGATCCCTTCGAATAGAATGGCCATCTCCCCGATATGGGAAATGGAGACTCCCACCTTTCCCACTTCCCCTTCCGACATCGGATGGTCCGGGTCCAGCCCCAGCTGTGTTGGCAGGTCGAATGCTACCGAAAGGCCGGTCTGCCCCTGCTCTATCAGGTATCTGAATCTTGCATTGGTTTCCTCTGCAGAGCCAAATCCGGCATACTGCCGCATCGTCCACAGGCGACCCCTGTACATGTTGGGATAAACGCCCCTTGTGAATGGATACTTTCCGGGAAAACCCAGCTTCTCCTCCGGGTTCCAGTCCCTGAGGTCCTCCCATGTGTAGATTTCCTTAATTTCGATTCCGGAAGTGGTGATGAACTTTCGGCCCTTCATTGCGTTAATTTTAAAGTTGTTGTGTTTTGTTGGTTTTGGGTTTGTTAACATAAGATAAATTATGTAGTATAAAGGTTCGGGCACCACCCCGTTAAAATTTCCCCTATGATAAGAACCCACACCTGCGGACAGCTCGATGAATCCCACATCGGAGAGGAAGTTATCCTTACCGGATGGATAAGGCGAATACGGGAAATCGGAGCTCTGGTATTCATAGACCTGAGGGACAGATACGGAAGGACTCAGATCGTACTGGAAAAGCCCTCCCTGGTAGAGAAAGCTAAGGAACTGGGTCTCGAATATGTTATAAAAGTAAAAGGGAGGGTGCGCAGAAGACCTGAAAAGGACATAAATCCGGAACATCCCACCGGGTACATAGAAGTGGTGGCACAGGAGATAGAGGTCCTGAACGAAAGCAAACCCCTTCCCTTTCTTCCGGAGAATGAGATTAAAGCATCCGAAGAAACTCGCCTGAAGTGGAGATTTATAGACCTGAGACGTCCGGTGATGCAGAAAAACTTAATGATTCGCTCCAGAGCCATGAACATAACCCGCAATTACCTGCACGAAAGAAACTTCATAGAAGTGGAAACCCCATTCCTGACCAAATCCACCCCCGAAGGGGCCAGGGATTTCATAGTCCCATCCCGCCTCAATCCGGGGAAGTTCTACGCCCTGCCCCAATCCCCCCAGCTTTACAAACAGACCCTCATGGTAAGCGGATTCGACAGGTACTTTCAAATCGTCAAATGCTTCAGGGATGAGGACCTGAGAGCAGACAGACAGCCCGAATTCACCCAGATCGATATAGAGATGAGCTTCGTGGATGTGGAAGATGTCCTCCAGCTGACAGAAGGGTTGATCAAAGCCATATTCGAGGATATCCTTAAAATAGAAGTAAAGACACCATTTCCCCGCCTTACATACCGGGAAGCCATGGAAAGATATGGTTCGGACAAACCGGACCTGAGAAACTCCATACAGCTGATCGACATAACGGATGAGATTCGGGGATTTGGAATCGTGGAATCCATAAAGGAGAAGGGGGGAAAAGCCATAGCCCTGCCCGTCCCCCACAACTTCAGCAGAAAAGAAATAGAGAACATCAGAGAGGAAGCCATAACGCTGGGGTCAGGGGGACTCCTGTTCTTCAAAAAGTTCGATGGAAAAGTATCCGGCCAGCTGGCAAGATTCGTGAATCCGGACCGGTTCGAGGATAATAGAACATATCTGGTGGTGGCTGACCTCGGAGAGAAGCCTTACAGAATCCTGGGGGAACTGAGAAATAGAATCATAAAGCGGCTGAATCTCATCGAAAGGGACTGGTCCTTCCTGTGGGTGAAGGACTTTCCCATATTCGAATGGAATGAGGATGAAAAACGCATAGAGCCCGCCCATCACATGTTCACGAGCATCTATGAGGAAGACATGGACAGGTTCGAAAAACTGGAAAGCAAACTCGAAAAACTGATGCCCCGCCTCCGGGAGAATGACCCCATGGCCATAAAGGAATTCTCAGAATACATAGCAGGCATCAGGGGAAAACAGTACGACCTGGTCATAAACGGAAACGAAATCGGCTCCGGCTCCATAAGGATACATCGCAGGGCTCTTCAGGAAAAGGTAATGCATCTGATAGGACTGACGGATGAAGAGATAGAAAAGAGATTCGGATTCTTCCTGAAGACCCTCGAGTACGGTGCTCCACCCCATGGAGGAATTGCCCTCGGATTCGACAGAATCGTGGCCCTTCTGACCGGTAACGAGAGCATAAGGGAAGTGATTGCCTTTCCAAAGACCACCACGGGACAGGCCCTATTCGAAGAAGCCCCTTCCGAGGTTGAAGAACAACTACTTAGAGATTTACACATTAAAATTATTGAAAAATAAAAACTTACCGGGACGGAATCCCGTCCCTGAATCAAAATACGCCACGAATATTACTCAAAAACAACAACTTACACACTCGAACTTAAAAACATATAACACTCAACAACATCAACCCATTTCATTTATTATGTAATCCTAACCCATCCCCCCTTCTTCAAAGGAACCGCAAACCTGCATCGAGATATCCATTTCAAAAACAGGAACCATGGCAGTACTACCTTTCCCTTAATAATTACGCTTATGCTCACCATATCTCCCAATTTCGATAAATTTTATGTAAATACAAACTAACTTTCCCATAATGGTGAGTTGAACTTCCAAATATTAAAGCCTTAAACTTTTCCACTCGATGCACCGGATTCTTAAACTGCCATCGGAGGTCTGGACCCTAACCTTTTCCCGCCTCATCATGGCATTCGGTTTCGCCGTCTCCTTCCCCTACATCTCCATATACCTCTATCAGATAAAAGGCCTTCCCATGAGCCTTATAGGCTCCATGCTGACCACCGCGTATGTAAGCGGCGTCATCGGAAGAATAGCAGGGGGAATATTGATTTCCAGGCTCGGAAGGAAGAAGGTCCTCGTGGCTACCTTTTACATCCGCTCCCTCATCTTCCTCTTCATATCCATGGTGGTATGGAAAAACCTCCACCCCTTCCTGTTCGTCCCCGCCCTCATGCTCAATTCCTTTTTCTTCAACATATTTATGACCACAGTGGATACCATAATAGCGGATGTTACAGACCCCTCCAACAGGAATCTGGCATACAGCACCAACAGGGTAGGCATAAATCTGGGATGGGCAGCGGGTCCGGCTATAGGGGGCTTCCTGGCGGAAATTTCCTATGCACTCCTCTTCCTGATAACCGCCCTCACCACCCTGACGGCAGGGGCAATAAATCATCTATTCATAAGGGAGACGGGCAGAAAGGAAGCCATGAGGCAGGAGAGGAAAAGCCTTAATATCATGCAGGTACTGAAGGACAGGCGGTTCATCGTATTCGTGGCCATGACCCTCACCCTGTATGTCTCTATGTCCCAGATCATCTCAACCCTGTCGGTATATGCCACCAGTTATGTGGGTATATCCAAGAGCCAGCTGGGAATCGCATACACCATCAATGGCCTTCTGGTGGTATTCTTCCAGATTCCCGTTTCCCTTCTGGTCATAAGGATGGATGAGCTGAAGGCTTTGATTTCTGGACTACTGCTCTACTCCATTGCATACTTCTCCATAGGTTTTGCAAAGAACCTCCTTTACATAATCGGAGCAATAACCCTCCTGACCTTTTCCGAAATGCTATCTGTTCCCACCACCCAGAGTCTGGTCAGCAAAATGGCTCCCAGGGATAGAATACCATCCTATATGGGGGTTTTCGGTCTATTCCAGGGACTGGGATGGGCGATAGGGCCGCTGGTGGGCGGAGTAATAATGGACGCCCTCTCTCCGAGCGGAAGGGCAATCTGGACAGCCATCAGCTTAATTCCCTTCACAGGAGCACTCGGATTTTTCATCTATTCACGGTTTGCCAAACTTTAAACTTTCACGCCATGAAAGGGGCCATAATCGGAAGCAGCGGGGTGGGTAAATCCACCCTTTTCAAACTCTTAACGGGAGTCGAATCCCGCGGAGGAAAAGGGTATATAAGCGGTATAGGACAGGCAATCCTCTACGACAGGAGGGTGGAGGAACTCTCCAGAATCTACAACCCCCGGAAAACAACCCATGCCACATTGGAGATACACGATTTCGATGGCTTCGGGAGACTGTGGAAAGAGGAAAAAACGGGAGAAATAGTTCAGACTTTGAATCAGTACGATGTTCTACTGCATGTGACCACGGGCATCCGGGATTTCGAAGAGATAGAATACAGGCTCCTCCTGAGCGACTTGCGTGTGGTTGAGAAGAGGCTGGAAATGCTCAAAAAAGTGGGCAGGGAAAAAGATGCCATAACCCTGTTCGAGAAACTGAAGGAGCATCTTGAAAGCGAAAAACCCATCTCCTCATTCCCTTTCAGCGAGCAGGATAAACAGTACATTCAGAACTTCACTTTTGCAACAGCGATTCCACGGGTGGTCATTTACAATATTATGGAAGGGCAGGAACCGGACACCAACTTCATAGAATACCTGAAGAAAAAGGGGATACTGTTCAACATATCAAATCTGCTTCTGGAGGTGGAAGCCCTATCCCTCTCCGGGGATGAGCGCAGAGAACTCATAAAGGAATACGGATTCGAGCCCGCTTTCGAAAGGATAATCGAAAACATTAAGAAAGCCCTGAACATAATAGCATTCCTGACCGCAGGAGAAAAGGAGGTCAGGGCCTGGATCATACGCAAAGGACTCACAGTGAAGCAGGCAGCAGGAAAGATCCATTCGGACCTCGAAAGGGGATTCGTCAGGGCAGAGGTAATCCACTACGATGAATTCATGAAAGTGGGGAACATGAAGAGGGCCAGAGAGCAGGGTATGGTTCGCCTCGAGGGAAAAGACTACATCGTTCAGGATGGGGATATAATCCTTATTCGCTCGAGCATATAGCATCAATCCACCCATCGAAAGTACACCTTCATGAAGTCCCCTCCCCATCGAAATCCAAACTGGAATTCCCTGCCGGAAACCGGAGTAAAGACGAGGGGCCAGTTCGAACACTCCCCTGCCCTGCATAAAAATTCATCTCCGTGCCAGAGTTCGAGAGCGAATATAATCATGTGTCCCTCCATATTCCTTTCGAAGCGATATCCTCTCCCATAAAGGCCACT
>JALSOK010000015.1 GCA_026986535.1 Caldifarciminota bacterium | reverse complement strand
CACCGCTGGCATCTATGGTGCGGAGGGGCGGATTTGGAGTGGCACTGGGCATATCTTTTATCGTATTCACCATCTATTATGTTCTTCTTCTTGCCGGCGAGGAGATGGCTGGCAGGGGAATGCTGAACCCATTCCTGGCCATGTGGTTCCCGAATTTCTTCTTTCTGGCTGTGGGGATATTCCTCATCTGGAAGGAGGAGAGAATTTAAGATTCATGTGGGTGCTCTTCGTCCTTCCTGGCAATTCCCAGAATCTCGTCCAGCTCTTCCCCCGTTATGGTTTCCCTTTCCAGAAGGGCCCGGGCCAGCGCATGAAGTTTGTCTTCGTTTTCCCTCAGGATGTCTTCCGCGGTCTTCTCGGCCCGCTTGAGAATCCTCAGGACTTCCCTGTCTATGATTTCGGCCAGTTTTTCCGATAGGCCATTCCTCGTTACCAGCTCTTTGCCCAGGAATACCTGCTTGTTTTCGTTTACATTTATGGGTCCCACCTCCTCGCTCATCCCGAATTCCTTGACCATCCTTTCGGCGATTTCCGTGGCCTTCTGAAGGTCATTGGCTGCGCCGGAGGAAACTTCTCCGAACACCATCTTCTCCGCCACCCTTCCCCCCATGAGGACCGCCAGCTGTTTCTCCAGGTAGCTCTTTTCGTAGAGATACCTGTCCCTCTCGGGCAGGGGAACCGTAACTCCCAGAGCCATTCCGCGGGGAACTATCGACACCTTGTCTATGGGATCCATACCGGGAAGCATTCTGTTCACGATTGCGTGGCCCGCCTCGTGGTATGCCACCTTCTTCTTCTCGTCTTCGGAGAGAACTGCACTCTTCCTCGCGGCTCCCATAATGATTTTATCCTTGGCCTCTTCGAAATCCCTCATCGTAATCCTGTCCCTTCCCGCCCTTGCCGCCAGAAGTGCGGCTTCGTTGGTAAGGTTCGCCAGGTCCGCCCCGGAGAATCCGGGTGTTATTTTGGCCACGCGCATCAGGTCCACATCCTCTGCCAGAGGTTTGTTTCGGGTGTGAATCTTCAGGATTTTGTACCTCGCCTCCACATCGGGAAGTCCCAGATACACCTTCCTGTCGAATCGACCGGGCCTGAGGAGGGCCGGGTCCAGTATATCGGGCCTGTTGGTGGCTGCCAGAACGATTATCCCCTCGCTCCCATCGAACCCATCCATTTCCACCAGGAGCTGATTCAAAGTCTGCTCCCTTTCATCGTGTCCCCCTCCTATGCCCGTTCCCCTCATCCTTCCCACTGCATCGAGTTCGTCTATGAATATGATTGCGGGGGCCAGCTGTTTTGCCTTTTGAAATAGATCTCTGACCCTTGCGGCACCCACCCCCACGAACATCTCCACGAAGTCGGAGCCGGATATAGAAAGGAAGGGCACCCCTGCTTCCCCTGCCACGGCCCTGGCCAGAAGGGTCTTGCCCACCCCCGGCGGTCCCACCAGAAGGACCCCCTTGGGTATCTTGGCTCCCAGCCGCAGATATTTTTCCTTGTTCTTCAGGAATTCCACCACTTCCCGCAGATCCTCCTTCGCCTCCTCTGCATCGGCCACATCGTCGAAAGTCACATTGGGCTTGTTGTCAATATAAATTTTCGCCCTGCTCTGTCCGAATTCAAATGCCCTGTTGCTCCCCATGCCGATTCCCCTGAAGAGGAAGAACCACAGGACGAGCATTATGAGAATCCACGGTACGGAGCTTATGATGATGTCCCAGATGATGTTCCGTTCCCGGGCTTCCACCTGTACCCCCTTACTCACCAGCTCCTTTATGATTTCCGGATCCTGATAGGGGAGGACCACTTCGAACTTTTCCACTTTCCTTCCGTTTTTCTCCAGTGGTTGTTTCAGAACACCTTCCACCTTGCGGTCCTCTACGGTGACCCTGGAAACCTTTCCCTCCTCCACCAGCTGAATGAACTCGTTGTAAGTAATCTTGCCCTTCAGCCCCTGCTCCATATTCCCCAGGAGGGACACCATGAGGAAGAATACCAGGAATATAGCGCTCCAGATTACGAGGGTGGAAATTTGATGCCTGTTCATATTACTCCTTCAGCTCCACCACATAGGGGATATTCCGGTACTTTTCTGCATAATCCAGACCATAACCCACCAGGAACCTGTCTGGAACCCTGAATCCCACATAATCGGCTTCGATGTCCACTTTTCTGCGCTCGAATTTGTCAAGAAGTACCGCTATTCTCAGGCTTTGAGGGTTTTTCTTTTCCAGCAACTCCTTGAGGTACTTCAGCGTGAGACCGGTATCCAGGATGTCCTCCACCAGAATCACATGTTTGCCCTCGAGGTTCATGGTCGTATCGAAATCCAGCCTCACGACACCGGAGGTTTCGGTGGATGCCCCGTATGAGGAGACTTTTACGAAGTCTATAAGAACATCGACCTTCTCTATCTTTCTTACCAGATCCGCCAGGAATATGAAGGCGCCCTTAAGCACACCCACGAAAATGACTTCTTTGCCCTCATAATCCTTTTCGATCTGCCGGGCAATCTCCTCCACCTTATTCTGAATCGTCTTTTCGTCGAGGATGAATCTTTCCTCCATAAACCACTCCTCCATTTGATAGGGTCTTAATTTTAAGCCTGTGTGGAAATTGCGGTGTTCTCCTGCTCACACATTAACCGAGGAACCCGACGGGAGTTTCAGCTCTTCTTCCATCATCTGCAGGAATTCCCTGTTGGAATTGGTTCTGCTCATCTTCCTCTTTACGAATTCCATGGCTTCCACGGGGTCCTTGCCCGATATTGCTTTCCTCAGCGCCCATACTATGCGGAGGGTATCCTTATCGAGAAGGAGCTCCTCCCTCCTCGTTCCACTTCTGTTGAGGTCTATTGCGGGGAAGATTCTCCTGTCCGCCAGCCTTCTGTCCAGAACGATTTCCATGTTTCCGGTTCCCTTGAATTCCTCGAATATTATGTCATCCATGCGGGAGCCGGTTTCGATGAGGGCGGTGGCGAGAATGGTGAGGCTTCCTCCCTCCTCGAGGTTTCTGGCCGCCCCGAAGAACTTCTTGGGTTTGATCAGGGCCGTGGAATCCAGACCCCCTGTCATGGTTCTTCCTGAGTGGGGTGCTATTACATTATGGGCCCTCGCGAGCCTCGTTATGGAATCCAGGAGGATGACCACATCCCTTCCCATTTCGGCCAGCCTCTTTGCCCTCTCTATTACCAGGTCCGCTATGTACACATGCCTCTCGGCAGGCTGGTCGAAGGTGGAGGAGTAGATTTCTGCCTGTGGAACTATCCTCTGCATATCGGTGACCTCTTCGGGTCTTTCGTCTATGAGCAGAATGATCAGGTGGATCTCGGGATGATTCTGTATTATGGACTGGGCTATCTTCTGAAGGAGTACAGTTTTACCGGCCCTCGGAGGTGATACTATGAGGCCCCTCTGCCCCTTTCCTATGGGAATGAATAGGTCTATGATTCTCCGGGAAAGGTCCTCGTCGCCGGGAACCTCCAGGTTTATCTTCTGAGTGGGGTAGAAGGGGGTCAATTTCTCGAACTGCGGCCTCTTCTCTATTTCGCTCAGGGGAACGCCATTTACCATTTCCACCCTGTAGAGGGGTCTGTACTTTTCCCCTTCCTTTGGAGGCCTGACGAATCCCTGAACCAGGTCCCCCTTCTTCAGTTTGTACTTTCTGATTAAGAGGGGCGAAACATAAATGTCTTCCGGGCTGGGTTGATAACCCTGTTTTTCCAGCCTCAGGAATCCGTATCCACCCTCCGGGATTATGTCCAGGATCCCTTCGACGAATTCCAGTCCCTCCTGTGAGTTGGATTTTTCCAGAATCTTCTTTATGAGTTCGTCCTTCTTCATGCTCTCATAATTCTCTATGCCCATTTCCTTTGCAATTTCGTACAGCTCGGAGAGCTTTTTCCTTCGCAGATCGCTTACATTCATATTCTCACCTCCTAAAGCAGTTTTGCATTGTTTATTATGAGATGAAATTCACATCCCAGGACGCTGGCGGCCTTCTTGGCCATAATGGTCCTGTCCAGAAATATTTCGAAGAATTCCAGCACGGGGGCGATGCTGGTGTCTATCTGTATATCGTAGGAGATCTGCCTGTTGTCGGGGTCCACGATGATGTCCCGGCTTATGGCGGCATAGTTTACCCTGTCGTGAATGTCCATGCTGATGTTGTCCGTGTTCCTCACCCTGGTCCTGTGAACATCCGCCTTGTCTGCCAGTATAAGGGCGGCGGAGACTTCCGATACTGGATATCCGCTGGCTTCATGATGGGTTCCAATGGCTCCTATGATTTTTCCTATTTCCTCGTAGGGCATGCCCATTTCCTTCAGGATGTCGTAGGCCAGCAGTGCTCCGCTGACTTCGTGGTTCACCCTGTTTATCGCATTGCCTATGTCGTGAAGGTATCCCGCTATTTCGGCCAGCTGGGCCAGTCTCTCGTCGTATCCCAGTTCCCTGAGTATTCTTCCGGCCTGATACGATACCCACCCCACATGTCGAAAGCCGTGCTCCGTATATCCCAGAGCCTCCAGGGATTTATCGGCCAGCTCTATATAGAAGCGCACCTGGGGATTGGATTTTACATCTTCCACAGTAATTGTGGAGCTCTTGACGGTCATGTTGAACCTCCTTTGTGAAGGGATTGAGAAATTCGCATTAAAAGGCCTGTGAAAATCATCTACCTCCTCGAAAGACTGATTTTCAATTATTGAAATGACGGCGGTGGGACTCGAACCCACGACACGGGGCTTATGAGACCCCCGCTCTGCCGCTGAGCTACGCCGCCGTCAAATGAAATTGCGGGGGCGGGATTTGAACCCGCGACCTCCGGGTTATGAGCCCGGCGAGCTACCAGACTGCTCCACCCCGCGTTTTCTGACGGCTCAATAATTTTAAAGGAAGGGCTGTGCATTTGCAACATATCCGAACTGAAATCCGCATGGATAATATCCTTTCGTTTTTCACATTCAGGGGGGCAAAGTGGAATATAGATGTTTCGCAATTGATAACACTATATGGCCTGCCCTGGAATGGCGTCAATATCAATCCAGAACGGTTCGCTGGCATTCTCCCGGCAATGCCCGGATTTCTGTCAGAAAGTGAGACCCGAACTCCTCAGGGGACAGGGGAATTAAAGGATCCGTTTCCCAACGAGAGCCAATGAAAGAAACTGAGAAACAGACACGCAGAATCGAACTTCGCTCATCACCGGAAAAAAAACCTGTCC
>JALSOK010000014.1 GCA_026986535.1 Caldifarciminota bacterium | reverse complement strand
GGGAAGTGCTCTGCCGGCGTGCCCGCAGAAGGGAACCCTCTTTCCCAGATAGTTTATGTAGAGGAACCGGAACGGATAATCCCTGTCGGGAACAGGAGATATTACCCCATCTGCCCCAACGGACAGATGCCTTCTGGAAATCCTCCGGGCTGTCTCTTCGAGGTTTCCAAGCTTCCTCAGTTTTTCCCATTCCATGGCAACGAAGTCGTTGCCCGATGCCTGAATTTTCAGGAAATCCATAGTGGGAAAGCATAAAGCAATTCCGACCGCTATCGTCCGGAACTTCCAAATCCCCCTTCTCCCCTCCGGGTTTTCCCCAGTGCTTCGAGGGATTCCACCTCCTCGAGACCCTCGTGGGGCTCCATTACTTTTACCACCAGGATCTGGGCGACGAATTCCCCCTTTTCTATCCGGACCGTCTGTTGTGTGGTGTTGAACAGGACGATCTTTATTTCCCCCCTGTAGGAGTTGTCCACTATGCCTGCCATCGCCGTAAGCCCCTTCTTCACAGCGGTGGAGCTCCTCTCCTTGATGAACCCGAATGTTCCCGGAGGCAGGGCCATGTGAATTCCGGTCGAAACTACGGCCCTCGAGAGGGGGGGAATTTCCATTTCATCTATCGATGCGAGGTCTATCCCCTGGCTCTCCCCGTATGCCACCCGATATCTTGCATCCGGATGGGCTCTGAATATCCTGACCATTGCCAAATTTTAAATTCCGGGAGCGCCTGAAAAATAACTATTGAACATCGAGGAGTGGTGCTGAGACGGGGGAGGCGGCCCGGGAGAAAAAATAAGAAGTGAAGGTGATGTACCGCGGCCCCGGTTTATACTTATGACAATCTGTCTGCCATGCTGATTGTGATAGCATTTCCCTACTTCTTTTCGGGAATCTCATTCGGTGAATCCGGAATGCCTTCGGCATCGATGGGGGCACCCCAGTTCCTTTCGGATTCTCTGGTGCTGGAGACATTCATCGTAAAGGAATACGGGATTTTGAATCGATTTGGAGCGGGTATTTCGGAAAGGGGTGTGGGGGTGTTCTGGTATGTGGTGAATGTGGGGGATGAGTATGTGAACACATTTTCCATAGGGGCCAATCTGGGGACCTTTTCCGCAAATGTTTCTTTCGGGAGCGCGCTATATGCAGGGGTGGGGTTCCTGAGGCGCTTTCTGTGGTCCAGTGTTTGCGGTTATGCGGGGCTCGTTGGAGTGCGGTTTGGATATGCGTGTGTATTTTCGGATGTTGCCGGTGCCATGGGTGGTCTGGAGCTCTTCATCTATGAGGGGTTCCCTCTGGACTACAGATTCTTTGCCCGGTACGAGATATCGAAGGACACCTTCATATCGGTGGCATACAGCACCCTTCGTCGGAGTTTCGTGGTGGAATTTTCTTACCGCTTCATAACGATAGGCTACGGGGAGCACGAACTCCTGGGTCCCAGCTACTATTACCGCATGGCTTATGGAAGGTGAGGGACGAAGCCCTCACATTTTCTCGAACCACTTGCGTATGAAGTACAGTCTCTCCACCCTGTGGCGGGGTTTCCCGCTTCTGGACAGCTCGTGGGATTCCCCCGGAAATCTTATGAACCTCACTTCCCTGCCAAGCTTCCTGAGGGCCGCGAATAACTGCTCCGCCTGTTCGATGGGGCATCTGTAATCCTGCTCCGCGTGAATTATAAGCAGAGGAGTATTCACATTCTTTACATAGGCAATGGGGGACCTCTCCCAGTATAGCATGGGGTCATCGAATGGGGGCTCTCCTATCTCGTATTCACCGAAGAGCCATCCTATATCGCTGGTTCCATAGAAGCTGAGCCAGTTGGATATACTCCTCTGCGTCACTGCTCTGCTGAACCTGTCGGTATGTCCTATTATCCAGTTGGTCATGAATCCCCCGTAGCTCCCCCCTGTGACGCCGATTCTGTTTTTATCGATTTCGGGCACTTTTTCCAGAACGGCATCCACGAACTCCATGAGGTCCCTGTAGTCCCTGTCTCCGTAATTTCTCACTATGCGGTATGCGAAATCGAAGCCATAGCCGTCGGAACCCCTTGGGTTTGAGAATATGACATAAAATCCGCTGTGGGCCAGCAGGTGGAATTCGAACATAAAAGCATAGCCGTATGCGGTTCTGGGTCCCCCGTGTATCTCCAGAATTGCGGGGCTCTTTCCATTCTTTTCCCTGGTCCTTATATAGGGCTCGAGGATCCATCCTTCCACTTCCACACCGTCGCTCGCCTTGAACTTTATGGGATGGGCTTGTCTGATTCCATATTTCCTGACGAAGTCGTCGTTGAAGTGGGTTATCTGCTTGTTCCACAGGTAAAGCTCCGGAGGATGGGAGAAAGAGTTCTTCACCCAGTAGAGGATTTCGAAGTTGCTGTCGAAGGAAAAGCTTTCCACCACGAAGTCCCCTTTCATCACATCCTCTATCTTCCCGTCCTTCGTCAGCCTGTGCAGACCGACCCTCCCCCCATCGGTCATCAGGAAGTAGATGTTGCCCTGAGGATCTACTTCGAACAGGCCATCGGATGACGGTCCCCTCGAATCTGAGTTTACTGTGTTGAATGGGTTTCTGTCCAGCTTGGGTGTCAGGTCCTTTATGGTTCCGCTTTTCGGATCCAGTTCGTAGAAGTGGCTTATATCCGCAAATCCATTCTGCCTCCTGTTGCCCACGAATATGATTTTATCATCGTGAAACTTGAAATAGGATATGCTCCAGCTTCCGGACATCAGTTTTCTGAAAGTGTCCTTGCGGGGGTCGTATTCGTATATGTAGGAATAGAGGTGCAGGTCCCAGTCGCTCTCCATGTTGGAGATGAAGTAATACTTTCCGTCGTGGAAGGACAACCCCGAGATCATGAAGTCCGTTTCGAAGATCCTCTTTGCTTCCCTGCTGTTTACATCGATCACCTTCACTATGCTGGAATATCCGGTGAGGAATCCCGTTGAATCCAGTTTATAAAACAGCCTGTCCACTATCTTTACATCCGTGTCCTTGGGATAGGGGGTCCTCTGCCTCTTCTTGTGGGATGTTATGTAGAGGATTCTGTTTTCATCCATCCAGGTGAAGAAGGAAATGCCCCTTTCTTCATCGGTAAGTGGAACAGCATCACCGCCTTCTGTATCCATGAGGTACATCTGAAGCCCCTTTTCCTTCTTCCCATGCCTGTCCGAAAGGAAAGCGAACCTGCTTCCATCGGGTGAGATTTTGGGAGAAATGTTCCTCTTTCCGGCGAATGTCAGTTGCTTCTTCTTGCGCCTTCCGATGGAATAAATGTGGCTTATGTAGGTGTTTTCCTTTTCATCCAGCGTTGTAAGTACGAAGAGGGCCCTGTTTCCTTCCGGAAACTGGACCACATTTGATACGAGCTTCAGCTCGAACAGCCCCTTTTCATCCAGTTTTTCTATCTTTTTTCTCCTCATAATCCAAAGTTTAAAGTGTAGAAGTTTTCCAAATGAACTTATTGATTTTCACAATTATATGGCAGTAATGCGACCCCTTTGCTCTTCAAATTTCCAGGTTATACTTCTTTATCAAGAGGAGCAGTTCCTCCTCCACTGGTTTTTTAAGTTTTTCGAATTCACCCTCACTTATTTCTCCCCTGTCGTACAGGTTTTTCAGTTTTTTCAGTTCTTCTATAAGCTGATTCTTTTTTTCCAGAATTTCTTCAGAAACCTGCCCCTTCAGGGGCCAGATTTTGTCCCCATAAATGATAGGTTTTAGTACAAGGTATGCACCCGGGATAAAAATGAGCAGAAAGTATACCACATCCATTTCAGGAGTCCCTCCTGTTTTTAGCGCCGCTCATGGCGTAAATTGCTCCCAGGAGCATGAGAACCGGACCCAGCCACACTATCTGAATCATGGGCTCGAAGAACATTACCAGGAACAACCTTCCGGTATCTTTCTCGAGCTCTCCCGGAGCCACATAGAAGTCCCCCCGCAGGGATGTAATTATGTCGATCTCGGGGGTTTTCATGTTCCATTTGTGGTAGAGCCTTAACTCCGGGTGGGAAGTTATTTCCCTGCCCGAAGGGGTTTTAATCAGAAAGGTGAATTTATCCCACAGGTAATCGGGGTGGAATCCGCTCTTCACATCCTTATATGTGAGCGTGTAGCCGGCGAACTGCACACTTTGTCCGGGATTCATGATGATCTCTTTCTTCTCCTTGTAGAGGGTATTGACCACTATTCCCAGCGTGGTAATGGCCACACCCAGGTGGACTATCAATCCCCCATATCTCCTTCTGTCTCCGAGGAATGCTTTCACCGGATGTCTGCTGGAGAGAACTTCGTAAATCAGGGAAAATATAATCTGATACACTCCCCACAGGGTCATGGTTGCCATAGGGTGGCGGGTCAGCAGGTAGGTGGGGATCGAAATCAGGGTGCTGAATATGGCCGGAATCAGTATGGGCTTCAGATTCCTGCGGGTGAAGGCCCTGTAGGGCATGTAGGGGGCGAGGGCCATGAGTATCACCATGAGGGCGAACAGGGGGCCGGTGACCGCATTGTAGAAGGCCGGTCCCACCATTATCTCCGTGGGAGTGAAGAAGGCGGATAGCCGGGGGAACAGGGTTCCGAAGGCCACGACGAACGCGAGGAGGAGCATGATCCAGTTGTTGAGGAGGAAGAACCCTTCCCTCGACAGGAGGGAGGTTATGATTCCCACGCTCTTCAGGTTTTCCCTGTACCTGAATAGAATGGCGGAGGAGAGCAGCACTATGAATGCGATGAATCCCAGGAAGATGGGCCCCAGCTCGCTCTGGGCGAAGCTGTGCACCGAAACCAGGGAGCCGCTCCGTGTTATATAGGTTCCCAGCAGTACGAGCACGAAGGTGAGCACCGAGAGGAAGGAAATCCACATCCTGAATATGCCCCTCTTCTCCAGCATCACTATGGAGTGGAAGAGGGCTGTTGCCGTAAACCAGGGGATCAGGGATGCATTCTCAACGGGGTCCCATGCCCAGTAACCTCCCCATCCCAGCTCCAGATACGCCCACCTTCCTCCGAAGTAAATGCCCAGTGTCAGAAAAATCCATGGAATCAGGGTCCATATCCTGAGGTCCCTGACCCACTTTTTGTGGTGGACGCCGTACATGATCACCCCCAGCACGATGGAAAAGGAGACCGACAGACCGGTATATCCTGCGTACAGAGAAAGGGGGTGGATATGCATCCACCAGTTCATCAGGAGGGGATTGAGACCCCGCCCATCGTCGGGAGGGTTGGGAAGTTCTTTGAAGGGGTTGGA
>JALSOK010000013.1 GCA_026986535.1 Caldifarciminota bacterium | reverse complement strand
TACCCCTTGGTTTGCCGTTGCCAATGGAAGGCTGGTGGATGTGGATACTCTGGGCGATAAGTACGCATATACATGGCTCGAGGCATATCCCATCACGCCATACCTCATCGTCCTTGCTGCTTCCAACAGGTGGAAGGTGCTGGAGCAGACCTGGAACTACGGGCTCATAACCATGCCGGTTTACGAGTGGGTGGATTCCGTAAGTTCTTTCCTGGGCACTCTGCCCGACATCCTCACAGTCCTGTCCGATGCCTATGGCCTCTATCCCTTCCATACGGAGAAGTACTCTCAGGTGGAGATAAAGCAGGGGTTCTTCAGCGGTGCAATGGAGAATCAGACCAATACCTTCACCATATCTTCTGCTTACCTGGACATGGCCGTTCACGAAATGGGACATCAGTGGTGGGGAGACTGGGTGACATGCGGAACTTACAATGATGTATGGCTGAACGAGGGATTTGCCACCTATACAGAGGCCCTGTACAGGGAGTTCACGGAGGGGTATTCGTCCTACAAGAACTACATCAATGGCGATATGGGTTATGCCCTCTACTATGGGGATTATCCTCTATACGGAACGGATTTTTATGACGACGGCTGGTATGTAATATATGTGAAGGGCTCCTCTGTCCTCCACATGATGCGAATCACATTCCGCAGGATATACGGGGATGTGGCGCTGGGGGATTCCATGTTCTTCGAGGCGCTCAGGTATTATGGGAATCAGCATGCCTACTCCTATGCCACGACGGAGGATTTCAAAAACGACCTGGAGGCATTCACAGGGGTGGACTGGGACTGGTTCTTCCAGCAGTGGATTTATACACCGGGTTATCCCAGATTCGAGGTTTACTGGGGACAGGAGGGGAATAATCTGACCATTACCGTCAATCAGGTGCAGAACTACGACTGGGGATACTACACTATGGATTATCCGATAAGGATCCTGTTCTCCGACAATACCACCATGGATACGGTCTTAAATCTTCAGGGGAATTATTCGGAGACCTTTACATTTTCCGTGAGTGGGACCGTGAGCGATATAATCATGGACCCCAACAGCGATTATCTGGACGAGGTGTTGAGCATCACCGGGAACTCCGAAGAGCTGAGACCCTTCAGGATATCCCTGAGGGGTGGGGTCCTGAATCTACAGGTTCCAGAACCCGACGGGTACAGGGTGGAGCTCTACGACATCACCGGAAGGAGGGTTTTCCGTGCCACCTTCGACGGTGCCCGTTTCTCCAGCCAGGTGAATGTTCCCTCCGGAGTTTATATCTACAGGGTCTCTTCGGGGAGAAACACCTTCAGCGGCAAAGTAATCAGGTAGGGGGGCTTTCCCCTCTTTTAAGATGGCTCATGATGTCTCCGTAGATGCGTGTGGCTGCATTCCCGTAAGTGCGGAAGAATTCCTGTGAAACCTCTTTTATATGCCGGGCTATGGAGGGGTTCTTCAGGAGAAATCGGAAGGTTTCCACCAGCTCCATCCAGTCCTCCACTGTGAATATGGCCCTCCTCCTTCTAAAGTATTCCACCTGCTCCCTTACATTCCAGTGGTATTTCCCCACTATGGTGGGAATACCGAAGTAGAGGGGCTCCAGTATATTGTGTCCACCGTAATTCTCCAGCGTCCCCCCGACGAAAGCCATATCCGATAGTCCGTATATGCTTCTGAGCTCCCCCAGCGTATCCAGTATGAGGACATCGGAACCGGTCTGGGGTGCGGTTCTCGTGGAAACATTGAATCCTTCCTCCATGAGTCTCTTTTTGAGGTATGGCACATTCTCCAGGTGTCTCGGTGCCACTATGAACCTCGCCAGGCCCTTCATCCTGCCGAGGGCTGAGAGTATATGGGGGATTTCTCTCTTCCTTATGCTTCCGAAGGTTATGAGGATATCCTCCTGGGAGAATCCGAGCTCTTCGCGGGGTACGATTTTCGTGGCCTTCATAACAGCATCAACCTTCAGGTCCCCCATGAATTTCACATCTTCCGCCCCCAGCAACAGGAATCTGCGTCTGTGCTTATCGCTCTTCGCGTACACGCGGGATACATTCCTCAGGATCTTCCCGAAGAGCCATCTGAACCGGAAGTACCTCCTGAATGTTCTGTCCGAGATCCTCCCGTTGACGATGAATACTTCCAGACCGTGCTTTCTGGTTTCTCCGATGAGGAAGGGCCACAGCTCTGTTTCCGCAATCACCAGTATATCAGGACGGTGGGTGCGTATCAGCCTGCTGACGAACAGGGGGTTATCCACGAATGGATACTTTATGACTTTGCTTTCTGGATAGATGTCCCCCGCATGCTTTGCTCCCGTGCGGGTGTATGTGGTTATTATGTATTCGTGGCCTCTGGATGAAAAGATGTCTATCAGCGGTTTCAGGGCATTTACCTCTCCCACGGATGCCGCGTGGAACCAGACTTTCATCGAGAACAGGAAAGTTTAAGGTTTCCCTATAAAATTTCGCATCCATGAGAAGGATACAGACGCTTGCAATTGCCCTGTTCATTTCCTCCTGTAGCGATGGGGGGCTTCCGGGAAACCCCGTATTCCTGAGCTATGAGGCGGCTGGAACCGGAGATTCTCTCACCCTGTACTGGGCACCCCTGGAGGGAGTGGATTATTATTCGGTGTATCTGGATGGGAATCCCTACTGGGAGGGGACCGATACCTTCCTGACCGTTCCCTATTTCGAAACGATAACCCTCAAGGCCAGGGGGCTCGGGGATGAGACGGAGACTTCCAAGTCCTCCACCGATTTCCTTTATACGGACACCCTGCTGGTAAAGCCTCAGGTGGAGGGGTTCACGATGGCAGCGGGGATCCCTGCCATAAAGGGATTGACTGATACGGCATCCTATCAATACTTCTTCGTGTTCCTGGCGAAGAATACCGATTCACTGGGGTATGCCATCTCAGAGGGAGACCTCGATTCCCTCTGGCTCTATTCTGCATCCCGATACTTCGACCAGGTCAGCGGCCATAAGGTGGATTCCCTGACCCACCTGCCCGTTGTCAATCTGCCGTCGCTGGATTCGGTGAAGTTCTGGATGGATTCCACCTATGTGCTGTGGTATTCTCCCGACACTCTGGGATGGGGGAGGGAGGACTATTTTCTCCTCTTCAGGGCGGACAGCGTGGAGGTGGACAGTCTCGGAGACCTGCGCCTCAGGATTATATACACTGTCAATAAAGTTTCTGGACTGAGATGGTTTTAGGCCGGTTTAAAATTTGCTCATGATTACCGTAGAATCGACGAATGCAAACCCTTTCGAACTCCCCGTTCGGGTGATATTCGTTCCCCGTGGAAAAGAGGGGGAGCTTGGCGTCGTTGTGGAGGGGGAAGGGGAAGGGTTCGCCTTCCACGAAGGGAAAATAGTGTATGCTGTACCTCTGGATGAGGGACCGGAAGGCCTCAGGAGATATGTGGCAAGAGCCATACGAATTGCCCGTGAGTACAGGATGGATGCCATTGCCATCGTTCCTCCAGATGAGGAGAAAGACACCTTCTTCTTCCTTGCAGAGGGGGCAGGTCTGGCCTCCTACCTATTCGACAAGTATCTGAGCGAAAAGCCCTTCAATGTGAAGATGGTTTATCTGATATCCTCGGACCCCAACGGTGTCTATGGCGAAATAAAGAAGGGGCTCCACTTCTCCGAAGCCGCTAATTTCTCAAGGGACCTGGTGAACGAGCCCCCCAATGCCATTTTTCCGCAGACCCTCAGGGATGTGGCCATAGAGATTGCAAGGGGCGACAGCAGTTTCGATGTGGAGGTATTCGACAGGGAGAAGATGGAGAGGATGGGGATGAATGCCATCCTGTATGTGGGAAAGGGGTCTTCGAAGGAGCCCTACTTCGTTCATCTGTCTTATAGACCCGAAAGAACCCGCCGTAGAATAGCCCTCGTGGGAAAAGCCGTAACATTCGATAGCGGCGGCCTCAATATCAAGACATACGAGGGGATGAAGACCATGAAGATGGACATGGCCGGTAGCGCCACTGTTCTGGGAGTAATGAAGGCCCTTTCGTACTTCAGACCCGATGTGGAAATACATGCATTCTTTGCCGCGGTGGAGAATATGCCCGATGGAAATTCGGATAAGCCCGGAGATATCGTCAGGGCATACAATGGGAAGACTATAGAAATCCTCAATACGGATGCGGAGGGCAGGCTTACCCTTGCCGATGTCCTTTCCTATGTGAGCAGGCATTATCCGAATGTGGATTATGTGCTGGACTTCGCCACTCTCACGGGAGCCATAATGGTGGCCCTCGGACCGTACAGGGCTGGCCTGTTCACCGATAATGGGGACATCAGGGATGCGTTGATGAAGTACGGAGAAGTGGAGGGGGAAGGATTCTGGCCCATGCCATTCGATGAGAGGCTTGGAGAGAAGATGAAGAGCAGAGTGGCTGATTTAAAAAATACTGCCGAGATGCGCTGGGGTGGTGCAATCAGCGCCGCCATGTTCCTGAGGAACTTCGTGGATTTCCCCGATAGATGGGCCCATATAGACATGGCCGGTACTGCTTTCGCTTCCGAAGATTCGGGCTACTATACCTATGGGGCTACGGGCTTTGGAGTCAGAACAATACTGCGCTGGTTGCTAACCCTTTAAAATTTCCTGCATACATTACTTAACGATTTATGAAAAAGGAGGAAGGGTATGAGCGACAAGATCCGTGTTGCTATCGTTGGTGTGGGAAATTGCGCTTCCAGCCTGGTGCAGGGAGTTGAATACTACAAGGACGCAAAAGAGGGGGACTTCATCCCCGGTATAATGCATGTTAACCTTGGAGGATACCACATATCCGATGTTCAGTTCGTGGCCGGTTTCGATGTGGACAGGAGGAAGGTGGGAAAGGACCTCTCCGAAGCCATATTCGCTCCTCCCAATAACACATACAAGTTTTCCGATGTTCCCCCTCTGGGGGCGAAGGTTTACAGGGGCCCTACCCTCGATGGCGTGGGCAAGTATCTCAAGGATGCGATAGAGGAATCCGATGAGGAGCCAGTGGATGTGGTTCAGGTTCTGAAGGACCTGAATGTGGATGTGGTTGTGAACTTCCTCCCCGTGGGGAGCGAAGAAGCGACGAAGTATTATGCGGATGCTGCAATCAAGGCGGGGGCCGCTTTCGTCAATGGTATCCCCGTCTTTCTGGCTACCGACCCCGAGTGGGCCAAAAGGTTCGAGGAGGCAGGTGTGCCCATTCTGGGGGATGACATAAAGTCCCAGGTGGGGGCCACCATAGTTCACAGGACCCTGGTCCAGCTCTTTCTGGACAGGGGGGTCAAGCTCCTGAGGACCGCCCAGCTCAATGTGGGTGGCAATACGGATTTCCTGAATATGCTCGAGAGGGAAAGGCTCTCCTCCAAGAAGAAGTCCAAGACGCAGGCGGTCACCAGCCTCCTTCCCTACGATATAGGTGAGGAGAATGTCTATATCGGTCCCTCTGACTATGTGGCATGGCTCAAGGACAGGAAGTGGGCCTACATCAGGCTGGAGGGTCAGACCTTCGGAGATGTTCCTCTGAATATCGAGCTCAAGCTCGAAGTATGGGATTCCCCCAATAGCGCGGGTGTCATGATAGATGCCATAAGGACGGCCAAACTGGCCCTCAATAACGGACTGGCAGGACCCATAATCGAGCCTTCCGCATACTTCTTCAAGTCTCCTCCCAGGCAGATACCCGACTTCAGGGCCAAGGAGCTCCTGGAGGAGTGGATTAAGAAGTACTCCAGGTAAGTGAGAGGATTTTTCGTTGTTTTCGAAGGGATAGAGGGTGCTGGAAAGAGCACCCTCATACAAAAGCTTTCACGGGAACTTGAGAGGAGGGGTATCCCCTTCAAAATTACACGGGAGCCGGGCGGTCCCCATACAGCGGAGGCCATAAGGCGTCTGATCCTCGATAAAGACCTGGCCATCGAACCCATGACGGAGCTATTCCTCCTCATGGCCAGCAGGTACGAGAACACTGTGAAATCCATTATACCGGCTCTCGAGAGAGGATACATCGTCATCTCCGACCGGTACAGGGATTCTTCCGTCGCATATCAGGGGTACGGAAGGGGGATACCGGTGGAGTTCATAGAAGAATTGAATGAGAAAGCAACGCTCGGTCTCAAGCCCGACCTGGTATTCATAATCGACATCAGTGTGGAGGAGATGCTGAAGAGAATCGAAGGCAGAGGGGATGAGAAGAACCGGATGGATTCTCAGGAAATGGATTTTTACAGGAGGGCCAGAAGGGGGTATCTCCTCATGGCCCGTGAGAACCCGGACAGGTATGTGGTTCTCGATGGCACCATGTCGGAGGAAGAATTAATCACTAAAATTATGAACATCATGAGCCAGAAAATGAAGGAAAAGGGGGTAGGTTATGCGCTTTAGGAGCATACTGGTGCTCATCATTTCCCTTATTGCAGGGATTGCAATCGGATATGCGGTTCAGGAAAATGGTGGCACCAAGAGCGTTCGTTTCATGCAGTCGCTCTATGACCAGACGCTTCGCATAATACAGAAGTACTATGTGGACGAAGAAGACCCTGCTTTGCTCATAGAGGAGTCCATAAAGGGCATGCTCAAGGCCCTGGATCCTTATTCCGAATTCCTGACTCCCGAGGACTTCGAGAGCTTCAAAACCCACACTTCCGGGGTTTACGGTGGAGTCGGTATGCAGGTGATGCAGCAGGATGGGAGAGTGGTCGTAACCGGCGTATTCGATGGCTCTCCCGCGCAGAGGGCGGGACTGCTTCCCGGTGATATCATAGTAAAGGTGGACGGAGAGGATGTGACCTCCTGGGATGTGAACGATGTGGTCAATAAGATAAAGGGGGAGCCCGGAACCAGGGTCAAGATAACGGTTGTGAGACCGGGGGTGGATGAACTCCTTACTTTCGAAGTCACGCGGGAGATCATAAAGATACCCCTCGTCCCCTACTATACTCTGGTGGATGGAGATATTGGATATGTGAGGCTCTCCCAGTTCAGTACAGGGTCTGCTTCCCAGCTGAAGGAGAAGATAGAGGAGCTGAAGGGTCAGGGTGCGAAGAAGTTCGTCCTGGATCTGAGGGGTAATCCGGGAGGAATCCTCTACGAGGCAGTGCAGGTGTCCAACATATTTCTGGATAAGGGGAATATGATAGTCCTGGTGAGGGGAAGGGGTCCTGACAGCGACGAATACTACAGGGCGGAGGATGAGCCCGAACTGGAATTCGAGGTTCCCGTGGTCGTTCTCGTGGATTATGGTTCTGCGAGTGCTTCTGAAATAGTGGCGGGGGCTCTTCAGGACTGGGACAGGGCGATTCTCATAGGGGATACCACTTATGGAAAGGGGTCCGTCCAGAGGCTCATTCCACTGGAGGGCAATTATGCTATAAAGCTGACGGTTGCCCGCTACTACACCCCCTCCGGCCGCTCCATAGACAGGACCACCACCACCCTCAAGGAGAGGAAGGAAAAGAAGGATAAGAAGGAGCATCTCGTATTCTTTACCAAGAGGCTCGGGAGGAAGGTTTACAGCGGGGGAGGCATAGTGCCGGATATCGTTATGCAGTACGATAAGGAACCAGTAGTCGTTCAAAAGCTCATTGCAGATGGTCTGTTCTGGGCCTTCGCATCCGATTACAAGGCCTCCCACGATTCCCCTCCGGAGACGATAGACGATAAGTTGTTCGAGGACTTCGTCCAGTATGTTCTGGGGAGCGATAAGGCAAAGGATGACAGATACAGGAAGGGAGAGCTGGAGCTGTATTCGGATAACATAAAGAAGTTCCTGGACATCTACATCTCTGAGATATTCGATGGTACGAAGGGAAGATACAGGGCTTCCCTGAAGTACGATAAGATGTTCCAAAAGGCCAGGGATTTCCTCTCCGGTGTGAACAGCACGGATGAAGCATTCGAAAAACTGGAAGCGGGAAGATGATGGCAATATTTTTGATAGCATTTTCCTCGAAGTCCAATACCTACCAGGAATTGAAGTTCCAGGTGGTAGAGGGCATAAGGGTGAAGGTGGACAGCGGTCCGATGTTTGTCCTAATCGACTCTGAAGATTCCCTTATGAATTTCTATCACAATTACAGGGCGCTGATTGGAAAGGAGAAGATTCCCCGCATCGATTTCTCCAGAAAGATGCTCGTGGGTGTGTTTGCCGGGAGGCGACCCTCCGGGGGATACTCCATCGATGTGGAGAGGATACTGTACAGCGAAAAGGAGCGCCATCTCGTAATTCATGCGGTGGAGAAGTGTCCGGAACCAGGGACCATGGTCATTCAGGTCATTACATACCCCGGAGTATTCGTCTCCATAGACAGAGTCCCCGTGAAGAAGGTCAGTCTGGAGTTCGAGCAATGCTACGGGAAGAAGAGAGAAGTAAAGAAGATAGAAAGATCCATAGACTCCCGAGAATAGCGATAGTTGGGAGGGCCAATACGGGGAAGTCCTCCCTCTTCAATAGATTCGTCAGAAAACCTCTGGCCATCGTGGAGGACAGGCCGGGGGTCACACGGGATGCCCTTACTAAAATCGGATACTGGCAGGACTGGAGCTTTTACATTACGGATACCGGTGGCCTGCTCCCGCAGGAGGATATGGATGTCCTCTACGGCGAGGTCCTCAAGAGCATTGAAAAGGCCATCGACAGGGCTGATGCAGTGATATTCCTGGTGGATGGGACGGCGGAGCCCACTCCTCTGGATTACCGGCTGGCAGACCTGCTCAGGCGCTCCGGAAAGAGGGTCTTCGTTGCGGTGAACAAGTCGGACAGAAAGGATTTCTCCAGTGCGGAGTATTATGCTCTTGGATTCGACAGGCTGTACGAAATCTCCGTGGCCCACAATCT
Source organism: Caldifarciminota bacterium (assembly GCA_026986535.1). GTDB lineage: Bacteria > Hydrothermota > Hydrothermia > LBFQ01 > DSFT01 > S143-66. Next base: position 10,931 of record JALSOK010000013.1, on the reverse strand, counting down.
GGGAATAGGGGAGATGATGGAGGACCTCACGGCGTATCTTCGGGAAAAGGGCTTCGAAGCCATACCGGAGTACCACAGGTATCCAAAGAAACCCCGCGTCTCCATAGTGGGCCGTCCCAATGTGGGTAAGTCCTCCATCTTCAACGCCCTCGCAGGGGACAGGGTGAGCATAGTTTCGGAAGTGGAGGGAACCACGAGGGATTCGGTGGACCTGGAGTTGCCCGACATGGTCATAATTGATACTGCCGGAATAAGGCGCCGCTTTCACGATGACCTGGAATATTACTCCTATGTGCGAACCAGCAGGAGCGTTTCCTATGCAGATATCCTCGTGGCGGTCTTCGATGCCACCCGGAGGCTGACCCATGTGGATAAGAAGATAGCCGGTCTGGCGGAGAAGGAATATAAGGGTCTGATAGTGGTCCTCAATAAGGCGGATCTGATACCCGGGAAGCTGAGGGCCGAGGTCTTCCGGTACTTCAATCACGAGCTTTCCTTCGTCAGGTGGGCCCCTTTCCTGTTCACCTCTGCTGTTACGGGGGAGGGGATCGACCAGTTGAAATCCCTGATACCCGTGGTCTTCAGGGAATACAGCAAGCAGCTGAGGAAGGATGAGCTGTACGATGCTCTTGAGGAGGCATTTTCCCGCAATAAGCCCCCGGTCCGTATTTACGACATAAAGCAGGTGGGGCATCGGCCTCCCACCTTCAAGTTCGTTACGGGCGGCAGACTGCCGGAATATTACAGGAAGTATATAGAGAACACCCTGCGCAACCGTTTTGGATTTCTGGGCAGTCCCATAAAGATAGAGGTGGAAGTCCGGCGGAAGAATAGATAGAAAGCATAATTCAATTTATTCCCCGGCTGTCTGAATTTGAATCTGTTTAGTGAGTCAAACGGTACCTGAATACTGTAAAATTAATGGAAACGGGAGGTGGATTATGGATTTGTTCGATGTCCTGTGGATTCTCTTCGTCGTCGTTCTGTCGTTTGGTATAGGGGTGTTTACGAAGTATGTGCTGTAGGAGGGGCGTGTGGCCCCTCATCTGGGCAGAGCATCCAGATATTTGTTTACCTCTTCCAGTTTGTCCACCCTTCCAATGGCGAAGAACTGGTTCCTGGCCCTCTCCAGGTAGTCCCTCGCCTTCTGGAGATTGCCACCCTTTTCATAAGCCAGTCCCAGGTACATGTATATGACCGCTTTGTCGTATTCTGAGAGCCTGTCGGCTTCTTTGCGGAGGGCATTCTCCAGGTACCTTATGGCTTCCATCACGCGTCCCTCGTTCACCATGGATACCCCCACATTGGCGTATGCTTCACCCCTTCTGGAGAAGCGGGGATACAGGTTCAGGAGCCTCTTGAACACTTCTGCCGCATCCGCATACTTGCCCAGCTTCATGTATATCTGGCCGGCAGTGAAGAGGGCCTCAGGTGCTTTGGGGTTTTTGGGGAACTTCAGGGCCAGTTTGTAGAAGTACTCGGCCGCTTTTTCCAGATTACCTTCCTGAAAGTACTTGCTTCCCCAGTAGTAATACACATCCACCAGCTTCGGGCTGTCGGGGAAGTATCTTTCGAAAACCTCTATGTACTTCTCATCTTCCGTTGCCAGTCTGGTCAGGATCTGCTCCACCCTTATGCGGGCCGCCGGAATGTAATCGCTGGAGGAGAATTCTTCGATCAACTGCAGGTACCTGTGGAGGGCCAGTTCGTAATCCTCCTGTGAATAATACAGTTCTCCCAGGAGATACAGGGCGTTTTCCTTCTCCGGTATTCGCCCGAAGTTGGCCACTATCCATTCGAGGTTGGAAATTGCCTCTTTGTAATTTCCGTTGAACCTGTAAAGGTCGGATAGTTTCAGGGCAACGAATGCGGCCCTCCTGTCGGTGGGAAACTCCTGTATGAATTCGGAGAAGTCTCTTATGGCCTGTTCATCCTTTCTGTTGTAGTATGCGATCAGGCCCCTGTAATACAGAAGTTCCCTCCTGCTGCGGGCGGGAATTGTCTCCTCATCCACCGAGAGGATTGTGGACAGGGCCTCCTGTCTTTTGCCCATGTTGAAGAGGGCCACTGCCTCGCCCACCCTTATGAGATTCCTTACCACGGGCCTTACGGCTCTGGATTCTCCCTTCCTGAACAGGCCGAGGGCTTCCCTGTACTTTCCTATGTGGAGGCTGGACCATCCGCCCCCGTAGAGGGAAAGGGAGGCCAGTTCGGGATCCGTGGAACTGTAGTTTCGGGACTGGAGCTTTTCGGAGCGGATGTAGTTCCCCCTGTAGTAAATATCCTCCGCAACAGCCCATATAACTATGGAGTCGCTCAGGGTTCCGCTCTCTATCGATGGCAGGAAAAGGGTGGATACCTGTCCGTACCTGCCGGCACTCAGGGTGCTGACTGCGTAGATGCGGTAGATGATGGAGCGGTATAAGTCCGGTATTTCGGAATTTATGAGGGAGAAAGCCATATCGGAGGCTGGAGAGTAATACCCCTTCAGGTAGAGGAGCGATGCCGTGAGGACGGATGAGAGGTCCTCTCCTGCATTCAGTTTCTCCACCGCTCTGGCAATAGAGGAGCTGTCGGCCATGAGGTCCAGGTTGCTTCTGAGACGCACTATCTGTCTGGCGAGGCTGTCTTTCCCTTCCATTACCAGTATCCGGTTGATGTCTCTCGTGGGGTCGTAGGGATATGCGATGAAGGGTTTTGGATAAACTTCGATTTCGTATTCTGCTTCCCCCAATACTTCCTCCTCGAGGTTCTGGGGATTCTGAAGGACGAGTAATATGGCTATCACAATCGTAATTTTAAAGTCATGGGGGGTTTACCTGAGGTAGATGGAGAGGTATCTCTCCCCTCTATCTGGAAGAACAGTCACGACATTTTCCAGTCCATACTTCTTTTTGATTTCCATCGCGGCCAGAACATTGGCCCCCGAACTTATGCCCACGAGAATCCCGTACCTGCGGGCAATGAATTTGCTCATGTCGATGGCCTCTTCGCTCGGAATGTCCAAGATTTCGTCTATCAGATGGCGGTTGTTTTCTATGATCGGGGGGATAAAGCCCTCTCCGATGCCCTGAATCATGTGCATCCCCGGTATTCTGGTCTTTCCCGATATTACGGCGGATTCCGCAGGTTCGACCGCCACGATGCGGCTGTGGATACCGGCTTCCTTCAGTGCGAGGGCTACCCCTATGAGGGTTCCGCCCGTTCCCGTCCCGGCCACGAATGCATCCACTTTTGCATTCATCTGCTCTACGATTTCCCTGCCGGTGCCCAGCCTGTGGGCTTCTATGTTGTCCGGATTTTCGAACTGCTTTGGAAGGAACACATCTTCCCGTCCGGCCGTTATCTCCTCGTACTTTCTCACGGCCCCTTCCATATCTTCCTCTGCGGGTGTCAGGATGATGTTTGCACCGAAGAGTCTGAGCATCTCTATTCTCTCTCTGCTTACGAATTCCGGCATTATGGCGGTGAATCTGTATCCGAGATGGGCCGATATGGCGGCGAATGCTATGCCCGTGTTTCCGCTGGTTACTTCTATGATTTCCATTCCCGGTCTGAGTTCTCCTTTTTCTATGGCCCTGGAGATGATGTGGATGGCCATTCTGTCCTTTATGCTTCCGGTTGGATTGTAGGCCTCCAGCTTCGCGTATATGCCCTCTATTTCGAGCATGGGGGTGTTGCCGGAGATTCGAAGGATGTTCATGGGTGAAATTTTAAGAAAAATATGCTGTTTCGAAAGCCACAGTCAGTCTCCTGTCCTTGAGGTGATGATTTTCGGGTTTTCATTACCTTTTCCGTCGGGGTAAAGGATGAGAGCATGGCTTTTGTCAAGCTGTATGGATGGGAAGCCGGGATATTCACCCTGTACTCTGCTATCGGCCTGAACTGTCCAGGAAAAGTACCCCTTAAACGCTGGAATAACAAGTATGTCTGCGGGACATACCCTTAGAAATAAGCAGTAGAAATGCCAGGGGGAAGGAAATAAGAGTCCCCCGAACCAGAAAGGGGAGGACTCAGAAGCAGGCTCCTGCCAGAGAGATGGTAGAGGGATCTGGTCTTTCACAGGCGATTCAGCCCATAGTTATGCCTGATTCACCTTTTCAGGTCCCTTATGGATAATGCTCCCCTCTCTACCAATCCCATAGAGGCTGTTTTCGGGCAGGTCAGAAGGCGGGAGATGAATAATATGGGTCTCCTTATATCCATCGCTCTGGTTCTGGAATTAAAAGAAGCATGCATCCTTCCCGGCCGTTAAACTTTACCGATGAGGTTTTTCCTTCCCGTGGTGCTTTCTTTCTTCGTGATTTCGTGTGCAAAGATTGCTCCCCCTCCCGGAAAGCCGGAGATGAATCCCCCGCAGATGGATGTGGTATATGATTCCACTTTCTCGGGTTTTCCCATTGCCCTTTCGGTCGGGGTCAGGGATGAAAGTCCCGTGAGATTCGTTCGCGTTTCGTCTGCCGATGGAAGAAAGTATGGGGAAGTTCATCCCATGGTCAGGGAGACGACCCTCACATTCCTGCTCGACACCCTGTTCGATTACAGTCCGGAGGATAGTGTATGGAAGGGGAGCAACCTGAAGGTGGAGGCGGCCGACATATACGATAATACATCCACCCTTCGCCTGTTCATAAGGAATCCCCGATATGTTCCCCCCTCATCGGCTGACAGTACAGGGGGGAAGAAGAGCAGGGGCCATCAGTAATAACCCATCTGGAAGTGGGTTTTCCATTCCCTGTTCTTGAGGCTGTAGGCAAAGTCGAATCCCATGACCCCCAGCATGGGAACTTCCACCCTGAAGCCCACCCCCACGGCATCGTAGAGCCTCTTAAAATCGATGGTCTTCAGGGACCACCATGCGTTTCCGGCCTCGTAGAATGCCAGAAGATACAGCTGGTCATTTACCCTGAAGTGCTCCTCGAATGTAAAGCGGAAGAAGTGCCTGCCGCCCAGAACCGTTTTTCCCACCTTCGTCCCTATGCTCCTCAGGTCGTATCCCCTCAGGCCGAAGTATCCCACATCACCGAGGGCGAAGTATTCGTCCGGCGGAATCTGCTGGGGATATAGTATGGAGAAAATGCTTCCCCAGTTGATCCTCGTCCATGCCACCAGCTTATCCCTGTACTGGGGAGTGTAGAGCTGAAATTCCGGAAGGATCTTGGTATATCCTATGTCTCCCCCCAGGGGTCCACCGGCCACTTTCCAGGGTATCTCCACCCTGAAACCCCTGCTTGCGTTGAATATGCGGTTCCTGGTGTCGTAGGTGAAGGTGGTCGTTATGGAGCTCAGGAGTATCCTTTCGTGGGTGGTCCAGAAGTCGTAGAATGGGGTCCCTTCGTACAGGGGGCTTATGTTGGTGACGCTTATGTATTCGAGAGCGTACCTCAGGCTGAGCTTGGAGAAGATATTCCAGAGCCTCTTGCCGTATGTAACGGAAAGGCCCGTGTTCCTCTGATTGAATGTATAAAGGTAGCGGGATGTACTGTAGATGCTCCCCCCCAGCATGGTGGGTTCCCCGCCGAACCAGGGGTCGGTGAAGGAGAGGCTGAAATTCTTGCGATAAATCCCGTATTCCACCAGGAGGGAAAGGTTCCATCCCCTGCCCATGAAGTTGGGCTGTCTTATGGATGCATTTACGAAGAACCCCTCCAGCTGGCTATAACTGGCTCCACCGCCGAATTGACCTGTGGGCTTTTCTTCCACTTTGATCACGAGGTCCACCAGGGTGGAGTCTTCCGGCACGGGCTTGAAGTCGATGCCAATGTTCTGGAAGTAGTTGAGGTAATAGAGGTTTCTGTAGGATAGCATCAGCTTGCTCCGGTTGAAGTAGTCGCCCGGGAAAACGAACAGCTCCCTCCTTATCACCTCTTCCCATGTCCTGTGGTTATTCACTATGTTGACCTTCCTGATTTTCACCTTCCAGTTTTCCTTTATGTGGAAGGTGATGTCCACGATGGAGTCCCTCGCCCTCTCTTCCGGATTCACCTGTACATAGAGGTACCCGCTGTCTGCATACAGTCCGGATATGTTCTGGAGGGATTCCGTTATTTTCTTCCGGGAGTATGCTCTGGGGTCGTAGGGGAATTTGTATACGAATCTGTACTTTGCCTTCGTGAGTATACTGGGGGGCTTGTTGAAAGTGATGAGGTCGTAAAGGGTGGAATCGGAGAAGGTCTCGTTGCCATCGAAGGCCACATTTCCGAAGTATTTCTTTCTTCCCTCGGTAATGTAGATGTGAATCTTTGCCAGATAATCTTTGCTGTCGTATATTACCCTGAAGCTGTCCACATTTGCATCCGGATAGCCGTTGTCGTGGTAGAATTCCTCTATGCGGTCGATGTCTTCTCTCAGTTTTTTCATGGAGAGCCATCCGCCCCGGATCACCTTTCTCCAGAAGTTGAGCTCTCTGTTCTGCATGATGCTTTTGAGGGTATGGTCCGGAATATTTCTGTTTCCATGGAATACGATTCTCTCTATCCTGTACTTTTCCCCGATATTCCCTTCCACCACCACCCTGACACCGGACAGCCCGGCCTTCACGGTTTTCAGTTTTATATCAGTGTTCACATAGCCGGCCTTTTCGTAAAATTCCCTCAGTTCCTTCTGGAGCCTGAAGAGGTTGTAATCGGTGGCCGGCAGACCCTTATAGAACTTCAGGAGGCTGTCGTTCAGCTCCTTGGCGTTGACTTTCTGAATCTTGAAGTCGAATCCCACTATTGAGGGAACATCCACGGCCTTGATCAGGAGGTCCACAGTATCGTTCCTCCTGCTGGAGTAGATCAGAAGGGTGTCCAGGAAGCCGGCCCTGTAGAAATTATAGACATAAGTGCGGAACATCAGGGGAGAGAAGGGCCTTCCGGGATATGCTTTGAGGTAGCTCTTCGCAGTCTCCTGAGGCCTGTACTTCAGGCCCTCCACCTGCACATCCCCTATGACCTGAGCCGTCAGGAATAGCCACATGAATGCTGACAATTATAATCTCTCTTTTATCCATACACCACAGCGGGGAAGAGAAACTCCCCTTGGATTTTAAACTTTTATCGTTGAAGAGGGAGCTGGCCGCTGTTGTCCTTGCCGCCTATGTGTGGTGGTTTGCATTCTCTGGACTGGTGAACTTCTGGTATGGTATATTCTTTGCCGCTTCGGTTCTCTTCGCCCTGTCTCTTACCGACATCGAGACTGCGGAGACCCTGGAGCCCTCGTGGTGGGACATACTCACAGGGGCTGTTTCCGGATTTTTGATGTATCTTCTCTTTCTGTACTCTGCCCGATTCGTGGATTATGCCTTTCCCTTTCTCTATTCGGAGGTGAAGTCCATCGATTCCCTTCGAATGCTTGCACCTGCATACATATACGCTCCCGTTACTCTAACTGTCTCGGTTTCGGAGGAGTTCTTCTGGAGGGGCTATATCCTGCATAAACTGTATCGGAGAATCGGCCCTCCGGGGATCTTCCTTTCTGTTCTGCTGTATTCCATTGCCCACATACCCACGGGAAAGTTTTCCCTGGTGCTGGCGGCCGCCGGGGCCGGTACGCTCTGGTCCCTTCTCTTCGTCTGGAGAAGAAATCTCATTGCCCCCCTGATATCCCATGTGGTGTGGGATATCTTTCTCCTTCTGTGGGGACTCTGACGATTATCGATTAAAATTGTAGGAAAAGAAGGAGGTGATTATGAGAGGCATTGCGATACTCGCGGGCATTGTGCTGGGAATTTCCTCCCTGTCGGCCCATTGCGAAATACCCTGCGGTATATATCACGATGAGCTGAGGTTCCAGATGCTGGAGGAGCATATAACCACCATGGAAAAATCCATCCAGTTGATCAGGGAGCTGAATGGTAAGACGGATGCCCTTTCCCGCAATCAGCTCACCCGCTGGATAATGAACAAGGAGAAGCATGCCACCGAGTTCCAGCACATCCTCTGGCAGTACTTCCTGACTCAGAGGGTGAAGCCTGTGGACAGGGGAGATATGAAAAAATACAAGGCCTATCACGAAATGCTGGAGCTCATACACAGGATGACCTTCCATGCCATGAAGGTTAAGCAGACGGTCGATTATACCCACACGACTGAGCTCAGAAAACTGCTGAAGCGATTCCAGGAGCTCTACAACGACACCTATGGCCACAGGCACTGAGGTCCCGCGGGGCCTCTTGTGAAAAAAAAGCGGGGAGATCCCCGACTATCCCTGAGATTCCTCCACCACTTCCTTGAATCCCTCTATCATCATGGGAACTATGTAGTTTATCAGGAGCCCTATCTGAATCTTGGAAATGTCCGCGAGGATTCCCTGTATGAATTCGGGGTGCAGGTAGATAATAACCACCACCTTATTGTCCACGGTGTCTATGAGGTAATAGCGATTTACAGGGGGGAAGTGGCTTTCCTTCAGGGTCTTGTCGAGGTACTCGGAGATTCTATTGAACAGGGCCACCGCTACCGGTTGAGTATTGTGGGCTATTATGGGTGTGGCAGTCTTTCTGTCCCAGATATCGGATGCCACGAGGGCGTCTCCCATCTCGCTCTTGAATTTTTCGAAGAGCTCTTCCAGCTTCTTCCTGTTTATTCTTACCATAGTTATGAAATTTTAAGGTCATTTGTGGGGTCGGCACGAGGGTGGGATTCCCCGATGTGCAATTAAACTTATCGGACGATGCCCGTCCTCTTCCTGACCGCATTCAACATAATGCTCAGCTTCAGCCTTCTGTTCCCCATTTTCCCGGCGTATGTTCAGTCCATGGGCGGTGAGCCCTTCCATATCGGTCTCCTGATAGCAATTCAGCCCTTTATGCAGTTCGTCTTTTCTCCTTTCTGGGGATGGATATCGGACAGGGTGGGGCGCAAATGGCTCATCTTTGCGGGGCTGGTGGGTTTTTCCGTTGGTTTTGTTCTCATTGCCCTTGCCCGCAATCTGGAAATGCTTTTCGCCGCCCGCATCGCGGGAGGGTTGATTTCTTCTTCGGCGTTTCCTGCTGTCTTTGCCTATGTGGCCGATATTACACAGGGGAAGGAGAGGAATGTGGGAATGGGGATAGTGGGGGCGGGATTTGGCCTTGGCATTGTCTTTGGTCCATTCGTGGGGGGACTGCTGGGGCATATTGATATACGGCTTGCTTTCTGGATCTCTGCCCTGGTGGCTCTTCTCAATGCCCTTATAGTGGCTGTGTTTCTTAAGGAGCCCGCCCGCCGCGTGGTGCGCAGGGTCTCCATTCGACTGGGGGAGGTTCTTGAAAGGCGCATCGTTCTGCTCAATTTCATGTATTTCGTTGTGGTATTCTCCATGGTCTCCATGGAGGGGATCCTCAGCATTCTTCTGCGCTATGAGTACTCCCTGGATGTCGTTCTCATAGGCCTGATAATCGGGGTGGCGGGCCTTTCGGGGGCGATTGTTCAGGGGAGCATGAGGTTTATAGCAGGGCGATTCCATGAGGAGAAGATTATTCCCTTTGCCCTCCTGCTTATGGCCATTTCCATGATCCTCGTCCCCTGGATTTCATCTCCCATATGGCTAATTCCCGTGATGGCTCTTTATGGTACATCGTCCGGCCTGCTCCAGCCGAACCTCTCCGCCTTCTATTCCCGCCTGGTCCCTCCCGAGAGGATGGGGGCTTTTATGGGAATATACCAGTCTTTCGGTTCGCTGGGCAGGATTCTGGGACCGGTGGTGGGAACTGCCCTTTACCATATTAGACCTTCCATTCCCTATATGGTTTCCTTTGTCCTGCTGATGGCGGTTTCCATGGCCTTTGGCTCTTTATCGAGCAAAACTTAAGACAGCTCGATTCTGGAGCCCGCGAATATAATACCTTCCATCGTCAGCATTCTGAATTTTACTGAATTTTACGGCGTTTCTCGAAAACCCGGTTTTACCCGGGGATATCCAGTACAGGTTGTCGTCCTTTTTGAAAGGGGTTCTGGATTTCCATTTTCTTAACCACCTGGCTTTTTTCATGACTACATCTATTTCTTTTTCTGTCGTTTTTCCCGAATAGCCCACTGCATAATCCCATCTCCCTTTTTCTACGCAGGCTTCGATATTCACGCTTCCTTCGAGCTTTCTGCTGTTTTTGCACTTTATATGTTCCCTGTATTTATTTTTCACTGCCTGGAGACCTTTTCTCAGACAGTTTCCCCGGGGAAAGGTCTTTTCCGCTTTTTTATTTACAGACTTGAGATTACTTCGTTTATCCTGTTTCCCGGCTTCAAAAAGCCTCCCCAGTCCAGAATTTCTTCCTTATTCAGGTTTCTCAGGTCCGTAATATCCTTCACATTGGTATTTCCGGATTCCTCTGTTTTAAAATATGACCCAACTGTCTGTTCTGGACATTGAATACTTTTTCCATCGCTTTTGTTGCGTTATCTGTCGATTGCCATCAGGACATCCAGGAAGAGGACGGAATGGGTGGAGATCATAACCCTGTAGCCCCTTCCAATTAAGTCCAGTATCAACAGTATAACCGTTTCTATGGCCCTGGGGTGCAGACCCATCTCGGGCTCTTCTATGATTACCGTTTTTATACCTTTTCTTCGTGGTTCTTTGCCACTCGGCATGAGCCAGTAAAATCCAGGGAGCAGAGGTACGAATTCCCTCTGCCCTGCTGACCAGACCATAAATGGAATTTCGTTTCCATCTATCTGAAGTACTATTTTCCTCTTCATGCCGTGAATGGTCTTTTTTAATTCTGCTCCCCAGAAGAGGCTGGAGTCTATTAGATCCCTAAGGGCTTTTCGTAGTTTTCTCTTCTGGGGGAAAATTATCCCGGTTCTTCCAAGACCGCTTTCCATTAGAAGCCTTATATCTTCGCTGAATTTCTTTTGAAGGGTCTGGGCCATCCATCGCTCAGTGTAAGGACTCGCTGTGCGGGTATGTAGAAGACCTTTTTCCCTTTTTTGATCCTTTGAGTGGCCCGATGCTGAAACTTCTTCTGG
>JALSOK010000012.1 GCA_026986535.1 Caldifarciminota bacterium | reverse complement strand
GTGGATAAGATCGAATTGAAACTCCTTAAAGAAAAGAAACTCAGGGATTACGATGGACAGCTCTACTTCATCGTGGACGAAAAGCACAATGTGGTGGATATAACCGACAAGGGGAGGGAATTCATAGAGAGGGTTTACCGCAAAGGCCTCTTCGATGTTCCGGACCTGTCCATAGAACTGGACAGAATAGAGAGGGACGAAACCCTCTCCCCCGAAGAGAAGTTCAAAGCCAAGGAGCGCCTTTACGCCGAATACATGGAGAAGACCGACCGGATTCACGCCATCCAGCAGATGCTGAAGGCCTACATGCTCTTCGAGAAGGATGTGAACTATGTGGTAAAGGATGGGCAGGTCATAATAGTGGACGAATTCACCGGAAGGATGATGCCCGGCAGACGCTGGAGCGACGGCCTGCACGAAGCCGTGGAGGCCAAAGAGGGGGTAAAGATTCAGGAGCAGACCCAGACCCTGGCCACAATCACCCTCCAGAATTACTTCAGACTCTATGAGATCCTCGCGGGTATGACAGGAACCGCCATGACAGAGGCGGCGGAATTCTGGGAGATCTACAAACTGGATGTAATCGCCATCCCCACCAACCGCCCCGTCCGCAGGAAGGACTGGATAGATATAATCTACAAGACGAAGAAGGACAAGTATGTGGCCGTGGTGGACGAGATAGAGAGGTGGCACAAACTGGGAAGGCCCATACTGGTGGGCACCACCTCCATAGAGGAATCCGAATTGCTCTCCCGCCTGCTCAAACTCAGGGGCATAAAACACGAGGTGCTGAACGCAAAGCACCACGAAAGGGAAGCCAAGATAGTGGCGAAAGCAGGTCAGAGGGGAGCTGTCACCATATCCACCAACATGGCGGGGCGTGGAACCGACATAAAGCTGGGCGAGGGGGTCCTGGAGCCGTACGATCCCGAAGTGGTCAAACAGATAATAGAGGACCTGAAAAAGCGGATGGAGAAGGGGGAAATCATTCCCTCCCACTGGAAGAAGGTGGTTGAATGGGGCGAAATCCCCCCATACGATGAGAACAACCCCGAAACATGGGGATACTATGGCCTCTATGTGATAGGCACGGCCAAGAACGAATCCAGAAGGATAGACAATCAGCTCAGGGGCCGCTCCGGAAGGCAGGGGGACCCCGGCGCCAGCAAGTTCTTCCTCTCCCTCGAGGATGACCTCCTGAGGCTGTTCGGCTCCGATAAAGTGCTGGAACTGAACGAAAAGCTCAGCAAAAACCCCGTTGCCCGATTCCTGAGGCTGGCCGGAGACGACATCGTGGAATCGAAAACCGTTGCGAAAGCCCTGGAAGACGCCCAGAAGAGGGTGGAAATGATGCACTTCCAGATGAGGAAGAGACTGCTGGAGTACGACGATGTAATGAACAAGCAGAGGGAAGTCATATACACCTTCAGGGAGGACATCCTGCACGGAAAAGACATAAAGGACCTCATACTCGATGACTTCGTGAAGGAGTATCTGGAAAAGCTGGTGGACCATTATCTTCCTAAGGGGGAACCGCCCCAGAGGTGGAACCTGAAGGGGCTCGTGGATGAACTCTCCTACATATTCGTGGGCGATTTTAAATTCCTTCTGGAATTGACGGACAGGGACGAAATCTTCCAGAAGGCCTACGAGCACATAAGGAACCTGTACGAGGAAAAGGAAAAGTCCGTCGGGCCGGAGAACATGCGCAAACTGGAAAGGTGGGTTGCCCTCATAACTCTGGACGAGCTGTGGAGGGAGCATCTGTATGCCCTGGATCAGCTGAAGGAGGGGGTATATCTGAGGGCATACGGAAACAAGGACCCCCTGGTGGAGTTCAAGAAGGAGGGATTCACCCTCTTCGACCAGATGGTGGAAAGGCTCAAGAGCGAGATAGTAACCCGCATCTTCAGGGCCGACATCAAACCCCAGCCCATGCCCGCTCCAATCCTTCAGCAGGAAAAGAAATCGGAGGAAGAGAAGAAGCCCGGGAAGATCCTCAAGGGCGTGAAGAAGCTGAAGACATAGCGGTTTTCGTTTATGAAATTTAAATTTCTGAGAATGGGGGAGGTCATAGGGCAGGTGAGGTACGATGAAAGAGGCGGCTATATAATGGATTTCGACAGTCGATTCCACTGGTTCGAACACTACCTTACCAGTTTGCTGTCCTCACCCATGTACAACGGCGAGATGAAGCTGTACCCCGCATCGATGGAGCACCTGAGGGCCACCATGGAGTTCTTAGAAGCCCTGAAGGGAACTCCCATGGACTGGGACAGATTCATCCATGCCGTGGGGGGAGATATAAGGGAAATAGAATGGGTGGAGGTGTCCGATGGGTAAACAGGAAAAAATCTTCGAGATTCTGAGCAAATTAAACGACAGGCAGAGGGAAGCCCTGCTTCAGATAGAGGGACCCATTCTCGTCATAGCTGGGGCAGGGAGCGGTAAGACCAGAGTTCTAACCTACAGAATTGCATACCTCATACACCAGTCGATAGCAAAACCGGAGGAGATCCTGGCAGTTACATTTACCAACAAGGCCGCCAACGAAATGAAACAGAGGATAAAAGACATAGTGGGCAGAAGGGCCAACAGCATCTGGATCCACACCTTCCACTCCATGGGAGCCAGGATACTGAGGGAGAACTACGACCTGCTGGGGTACTCGAAGAACTTCGTCATATACGACAGGGAGGATCAGAAGAGGCTCCTGAAGAACATAATGAAGAGCGCCGGATGGAAATTCGATGTGGGAAGCCTCATATACCACATAGAGCAGTTCAAGAAGTACGGTGTAATGCCCCAGGATGGGCGAATTCAGAGCGTAATAGAGGAATACATGGACCACATGAAGAAAAACAATGCTATGGATTTCGACGACCTGCTGGCCAATACCCTCAAGCTATTCGAAAGCTATCCACAGGTGCTGGATAAGTATGCGAAGAAATTCAAATACATACATGTGGACGAATATCAGGACACGAGCCCCATCCAGTACAAACTGATAAGGAGGCTCCTCAAGTACCACGACAACATATTCGTGGTGGGGGACGAAGACCAGAGCATCTACTCCTTCAGGGGAGCGGACTTCCGCATAATACTGAACTTCGAGAGGGACTTCCCCAATGCAAAGGTGGTAAAACTGGAGCAAAACTACCGCTCCACGAAAGAGATTCTGGACCTCGCAAACCGGGTCATAAAGAACAACAGGAGCAGAAGGCACAAAGTACTCTGGACCAACAACACGAAGGGGAAGAAACCGGCCGTTCTGTCCCACTACAGCGACAGAGAAGAGGCGGCCGCCATAGTGCGCATCATCGAGAAGTCGGGGAGGCCCTATTCGGATTTCGCCATCCTCTACCGGGTAAATGCTCTATCCAGAGCTCTGGAAGAAGCCCTTATGAGGAATGGCATCCCCTACAACATAGTAGGTGGGTTCCGATTCTACGAAAGGAAGGAGGTAAAGGATCTCCTCGCCTACCTGCGCCTCATTTACAACCCCAGGGATGACATGGCACTGGAGAGAATAATTTCGGTTCCCCCGAGGGGCATCGGCAGCAGAACTCTGCAGGCCTTCAGAGAGATAGCTCAAAGAGAAGGGATCTCCATATACGAAGCCATAAAGGGGCACCTCGATGAGGTGGCAAGGGGCAGGAAGACCCGGCAGGCACTGGAGAATTTCGTCGAAATCATAGAGGACATGCGGGGCCGGGAAGGAAATCTCCACGAAATGGCACAGGAACTCATAGACAGGATCGGCTATATAGAGTACATACAGTCCACTGAGGATCCCGGTCAGGCGCAGAATCGGCTGGAGAACATACAGGAGCTCATAAATTCCATGAGGGGTTACTCCAGCCTCGAGGAGTATCTGGAAAGCATTTCCCTCGCCTCGGATCAGGACGAACTGGACACCAGAAGCGGAGTAAAGCTCATGACCATCCACTCGGCCAAGGGTCTGGAATTTCCGGTCGTATTCGTCATAGGACTCGAGGAGAACATATTCCCCCACTTCCTGAGCATATCCGAGAACAATATCGAGGAAGAAAGGAGACTCTTCTATGTGGCGGTGACCAGAGCACAGGAAGAACTCTACCTGTCTCACTGTGAAAGGAGAACATTCCGTTCGGAGATGCTCCAGCCCTCCCGATTTCTGGAGGAGGCAGGCCTCCTGGATGAGGAGGAAGACAGCTATACCATCAGGGAATACACCTACGAGGAAGAGGATACAGGGGACCACCCCTTCCGCATAGGGGACATAGTGGAGCACAGGAAGTTCGGAATAGGGCGCGTCATGTCCATAGATGGGGAGAGGGTGAAAGTCCTCTTTCAGAGGGAGGGTCTCAAGACTCTGGTCCTCAAGTATGCGAATCTGAAGAAGGTGTCATGATAACCCTTACCCTCCTCTTCTGGATGGAGACGAACCTCTCCTCCTCCCCCGCCTTCGACGGGGAGCCTGTCGTGGCAGTCAACCCTCTTAACACCGACAATGTGGTGGTCGCATGGCTCAGAGCAGCCCTCGGGCGCTCCTACATCGCAGTCAGATACACCCTGGACGGAGGGGAGACATGGTCCGACATAACCCTGATGCCCCACCTGTATGCGGGGTTCAACAGCGCAGACCCCGCCATCGCCTTCTCCTCGAACGGCACAGTGTACCTGGCGTATATAGATTTCGAACAATCCTCCTCCACGGGATATGTCCTCTTCACCAGCTCCAGCGATGGGGGTGCCACATGGTCCACCCCCCGAATTGCCGTTTCCTATGACGAGGCTGAGGATTATCCCATAGACAGGCCCTGGATCTCGGCCGGGGGAGACACGATATACATGACCACCATAGAAACAGCGATACTGGGAGCCACAGCCCCATACCACATATTCTTCAAACGCTCCACGGATGGTGGAAACACCTGGGGCCCCCTCATGTTCATAGGGGAGGATGCATACCCTACCGGATGGCTGAGGTCCATGGGACAGCTGTCGGCCTCCGGAGACACAGTCTTCCTCGCCTACTACTCCTATGCTCCCGACATCCATCCCCTTCCGGGACATATAATATCCATGAGCTTCGATGCCGGGGAAACATTCGAGTACGGGGTAATCGACCGTCTGGACCCATCCGTGGCCGTGGACAGCACCCTCAAGAAGGGAACTCCCCTGATGTTCATCCCCCACAGCCAGCTGCTCATAGCCACCCGCGTGGGGAGCGATTTCGGAGACCCGGACATCCTGTACTACACCAGCGCGGACATGGGAGCCACATGGCAGGGACCCCTCCGCCTGAACGATGACCCGCAGGGCAACGGCGCTTATCAGGACATGCCGTGGGGGTGCTCCCGCGACAGCATAGTGGTC
>JALSOK010000011.1 GCA_026986535.1 Caldifarciminota bacterium | reverse complement strand
CCGCCTGAGGCTTGCATGGTGGACTCATGGCGTTATAATGGGCGTGCTCTTTGCCCCTCCCGTTTCCATCCTCCTTCTTCGGGAGGGCACGACCTTATTCATCCTTTCCATTGCCCTCTCAGCTGTGTACGGCGTCTGGATAGAATTTATGACCAGCGTTATCTTCGGTGCGAGGAGGTGATTAACCTATCATGATTCTGCCCCGGGGATTTCTGACCTTCTGTCTCCTGATATTGATGAGCGAATAGACGAATGTGAGGATTCCCGCCTTTCCGAGAATCATGTCTGCAATGATGACCATCTTTCCGAATGGGGAAAATCCGGATGAGAAGCTGACATCCGTTCCCAGGGAGAGTCCCACTGTGGAGAGGGCCGAGACCACCTCGAAGAAGGTTCTCGTGAGGTTCGTCTCCTCCACCGCAAGGATAACGGCCACCGAAGCCACAACCAGCAGATTCATCATGGTGAATATGAGGAATGCCTTGAGAATCAGTTCCCTGTCTATCCTGTAGCCCATCGTGTTTATCTCATCCCGGCCCACGATTATGGATTCCAGGCTCCTGATCACGATGAAGAGGGTTGTGACCTTTATGCCCCCTGCGGTTCCGCCGGCTGTCCCTCCAATGAACATGAGGATGATGGTGATGAACAGGCTCCCTTCGCTCAGACGGGTATAGTCTATCGTGTTGAAACCGGCTGTTCGGGGTGTTATGGATTCGAACAGAACCACCAGGAATCTGTCCAGCCAGTTCATGGAGGACAGGAGAGTATGGTCCATTATGGAGAAAATGGGAATAGTTCCCAGAATGAGCAGGGCTGTCATCAGGAGGGATACCTTCGTATGGAGCATGAGCTTCCTCTTCCTGCCCGTGAATTTCTCCCACAGGTCGGTGAATACGAAGACCCCCAGCCCACCGGATACAATTAGAAAGGAGACCGTAAGGACCACCCAGGGGGAATTCCAGAACTGCATCAGGTTGTCCGGATATGTGGAAAATCCGGCATTGCAGAATGCGGATACCGAATGGAACAGGGCATGGAACGGCCCCATAACGGGAAGCAGGAGGATGAATCCCAGAGCCTCGAAAGTGATGGTCATCAGGATAACGATTTTCACCATTTTGTACACTTCGTGAAGCCCTGTGCCCAGGGTTCCGCTGGTCAGGACCCGTATGAAGTAGGAGCCCCTGCTCCCGGAGAGGATTACGGTCAGGAATACCAGACTCATATACCCGATTCCCCCTATCTGTATGAGGGTCAGTATGACCATCTTTCCAAAGGGGGTCCATGCTGTGGCCGTATTTTTTACGATGAGGCCCGTCAGGGAGACCGCGGACGAAGAAGTGAACAGGGCATCCAGGAAGGATACGGGCTGAGTATGGGAGAATGGGAGCATAAGGATTATGGCCCCTGCCAGAGCCAGGGCTATGTATCCCATCAGGATGAAGCGTGCTATTCGGGCCAAGGCTGAAAAAGTTTAATGCTGATTCTTGAGGAGACATTACCCCCGGTTAATACCCCTGGTGAGAAAACAGACTTATGGCGGCGGATTTATACACTCCCATCACATCTTCCGAAGGTGCGGAGTGGAGAAGACATACAAGCTTTTGAGAAAGGGGCTAAAAATGGGAAAAGTAATAGTCGATGGAATGCTCGTAGAAACTGCCGGGCTGTGGGGAGCGAAGTTCGGAGGGATGGGAAAGCCTCCCGGAGGCAGTATATGGAGAGTGGCCGGGCCTATATCCATGCAAAGTCCATTCCCTTCGATAGAAGAACTTAATTCCTCGCCCTTCAGCAGACTGTATAACTTCCTCACTCCGGATATGAGCAAACATTAACTCCGATTAATACACTCAGTATGGCCCCTTTCAATTATTTCGTGATAAGTTTCTATAACACATGAAAATTCCTGGATGCGTTTTTTATCTGCATTAAACTTAGGGCATGTGGTTGTTTGTAGTCGCATCGAGTTATGTGGTTCGGATTCACGCCGATTCTCCCGAGCAGGTCCGGCATATAGTGGAGGAGCTCGTATCGGATGGAATCGATGATATAGCCCATGTGGACTATGGAAAGGGTCTTTATGTGGATGTGGTGGTCTCCCCGAAAGAGCTCTCTGCCCTCGAGAATAGAGGTTATCCTTATAAGATAGTGGAGGACTTTTCTGATTCCCGCCTAAAGATCAACTTCGGTCCCTATTACACTTACTCGGAGGCCTACGATGCCATTTCCTCCCTTCACGGAAACTTCCCCTCCCTGGTCTCTGCTCCCTTTTCCATCGGAACCTCCTGGGAGGGAAGGGATATATGGGCAATCCGGGTTGGGGCGGATTCCTCCCTCCACAAGCCGGTCTTCTGGCTCAACAATGCAATACATGCCAGAGAGCCGGGTGGAGTGTCTGTGGGAATCGGATTCGTGGACTTCCTGACCAGGATGTACGGCCGCTCTCCGGAAATCACATACCTGCTGGACAATAGAACCTTTTACTACATACCGGTCACTAATCCGGATGGCTACACCTACAACGAGGTGAGCGATGGATACTGGAGAAAGAACAAGAGGGACAATAACAACGATGGCCAGTTCACGGAGGACCAGGACGGTGTGGATCTCAACAGGAATTTCAGTTACATGTGGGGAGCCGATGATTATGGTTCTTCTCCGAACCCCAGTAGTGATATCTACAGGGGCCCGGCCCCCTTCTCCGAGCCCGAGACCCAGGCATACAGGGACTTTTTCAACAGCGTTCAGCCTTCTGTGGCCATAGACATGCATACATATTCCAACCTCATCCTCTGGCCATGGGGATATACCAGCACCCCTACCCCCGAGGACACCATATACAGGTTCTACGCCTGGCGTATGTTCAGGCACAATGCGTACCAGTCCTATCAATCCTACGAGCTTTATCCCACCAATGGAACGACCGACGACTGGATTCACGGGGCAACGGATGAGCATCCTCTTGCCCTGGGGTGGACCTTCGAGGTGGGTGAGTCCTTCTGGCAACCCGATACGAACATAATAGTGGAGCAGATAGGGGAGAATGTGTTTCCCCTTCTGGACCTTCTGAAGGCCAGCGGTCCCTACATAGAGATAGACAATTTCGATTATACCTTCTCGGGCGATACCGTTTATATTTCCATTTCGGGGAAGAATGTGGGATTCGGGTTTGAGCTGAACAATCTCACAGCCAGCATATCCGTTCCGGACACATTTGCCACCATTATCGATGGGGTTTCTGATCTGGGTAATGTAGCCTCTGTTCCCGATGGGTATTTCCACGATGACAGTGCATTCGTCCTTCTGGTCAGGGATTATCTGCCCTATAAGAACTTCCCTGTTGAGATAACCTTTTCCACCCCCGATGGCTTTTCGCAGAATATTCCCCTGTTCGTTGCGGAGAAATGGGATACCTTATTTTATGATGACTTCGATACGGACCTTTCACGCTGGAGCGTGGTGGGTGATAATGTGTGGGGTATATACAACGGGAATCTGACGGAGAGCCCTTCGGGCGATTATTCTGATAATCTCGATACATACATAAAACTTGCCGAGCCCCTGGATGTATCCAATTACAGTATGGTCAAGCTCATTCTGGTCCACAAGTGGGATATAGAGGGTAATTCATACTACAATCTGGGCGGATCCATATACGACTGGGCATCCATCGATGTCAATGCTTCCTACTTGGACAATTTATGGCCCGTGCTTCAGAGGTACTGGGCCACGCAGGGCAGTTATATAACCCAGGAATTCGACCTCACCCAATTCAGGGATACGGCCCTCAATATACGGTTCAAGTTCTACTCCGATGGTTCTGTTGAGGGAGATGGCTGGAATATCGACAAGGTCCTGATTGTGGGGGCGAAGCCTTACTTCACGGTCAGCGAGTACGAGCCGGTGGATTCCAGATTCGGAAGAGTATCCATAGAGCAGAAAGGCAGTCTCCTGAACATAAGGGTTCCGTATGACTCCTATGTGGATGCCGGTGTATTCACCCCTTCGGGGAGGAGAATCACCTCGGAGAGGTCCTTCAAAGAGATGAGCATTAATCTGGCCAATCTCCCCTCCGGCATCTATGTGATAAAGGTCAGGACCACGAGGGAATCCGTATCGAAGAAGATAATCGTCCGGTAATCTTTCTTTTCCCCGCCGCTGGCGGGGTTCTTTGAAACTTCTTTTCCCATTCCTGCGTATTTTTACAGGGAGGTGAGGTATGATGTTTCTTTTGTTGTCCTTGTTCGATACGACTGTGGTCCTTCCGGGGGAGTTGAATATGCTCGTCGTCAACCTGAATGGAGTGGACCTGAGGGTAGTCGAGGGGGATTCTTCGGGGAAAGGGATAGCGATTGCGGATGCTGAGGGAATAGAAAGACCTTATATCGAGATCTCCGGTGATACTTTCAACATTTCTTTCAAATGCAAGCGGGAAAGGAGGGCGTATTTCTTCGGCCTGATAGTCAGCAGTGGATGCTTCGGTTCCCCGGGAGTCTCCCTGATTCTGTCCGGAAGATGGAAATCCATGTTTGTGAATGGAGAGTATTCGGATGTTTCCGTGGCGTCGGGTGATGGAATCTCAAACATTATAGTCACCACCTCCTATGGGGATTTTTCTCTGGAGAATTCCACCTTTGACAGGGCTGTTTTTAAAACCGGCTATGGCGATATTCGCGTGAAGAATATTACTGCTGTGAATCTGGATGTCTCCACCGATTATGGAGATATTCGCATGGATCATGTGGTTTCCGGGAAGATTTCCGCCCGCTCCGATTATGGGGATTTGATATTCACAAATATCCATTCGAAGGAGATGGACCTGGAGACAGATTACGGGGATATAAGGCTGAAGAATGTTAGAGTTCCCTGTTTAAAGGCAGACACGCACTATGGAGAGATGGAGATCAATAAGTAAGGCCCCGCCGTCAGGCGGGGAAAGATGAATTCTTACAGCATCTCGAAGATTCCGGCGGCACCCATACCACCGCCCACGCACATGGTGACCATTCCGTATTTTCCGCCGCGCCTTTTCAGTTCGTACAGGAGCTTCACCGTCAGTATGGCTCCGGTACCGCCCAGCGGATGGCCATGGGCCACAGCTCCGCCGTTAACATTGAGCCTGTCGTAGGGAAGTTCTATTCCCTTCTTTTTGAGTTCCTGTTCCGCTGCCAGAACCTGCACTGCAAAGGCCTCATTGAACTCGATGAGGTCCAGGTCGTCTATCTTCATACCTGCTTTTTCCAGGGCCATGGGAATTGCGTAAGCGGGCCCGATTCCCATGATCTCCGCGGGGACACCGGCCACCTGATATGTGACGAATCGGGCTATTGGTTTGAGGCCCAGCTCGCTGGCCTTCTCTTCGCTCATGAGTATTACTGCCGCCCCTCCATCGCTCCTCTGGGAGGAGTTTCCGGCTGTTACAACT
>JALSOK010000010.1 GCA_026986535.1 Caldifarciminota bacterium | reverse complement strand
CCTGAAGATAAATTTTCTCACTACGGGCGGTACCGGCCCAGGACGAAAGGCATCCACCCCCTGGTGCCGGGGGTGGAAGGGAAAAAAGGAGGAGGTAAGTTCATGAGAAGACTTTTGGGGCTTGTAGGGAAAAGTCATCATATAGAGATTTGGTGGGATGAAAGTGGGAAGTTTTTGAATCCTGAGGCTGGAGCTGAAGCTATTATTGCACATGCCGAGGCTGGATATACTTCGTTTGGAAACCTTATTCGGGAATTATACGATTTGGGCTATAATAATATAGGAGACCGGTTATATTCCATAGGTGAGGATATTCAACAAAAGATTCTTCCTACAATTAGAAGGTTGAGATTCTCTATCAGGGAGATTCCAAGCCTAAAGTGGATTATTTTAGTACCTTCAACTCAAAGCCGTGCATATTATAGTAGGTACAACAGATACGATCCACATGGGATCCATACACCTGCCACTTGGTTTTATGAAATAATATGGGTAGCATTCCACTCAGCAATAGTAAGGGGAAAAGCGGGAGTATTAGGTGTGAGCCATCTCACTACTTCCGGTTTCAATGAACATCAAGCAGTATCAATGGGTGAAGCATTTGGACACTGGGCCGATAGATGTGAGCCTACACGCTTGAAAAGGATTATCTTCTTAGGATGTTGTATCCGGGAAAACTCAATTCTTGAAATACCCAGGATTTTGAATCCTGAAGGTAGATATACCCATCACCGTCCTATTAGAGTACGGGTTGAAGCAGACGAAGAGTATGAAGATATAATCTTAGATCCCGATGGAAACCTAGAAATTTGAGATCCCTTGAAAACTTTACGGGCGGCACCGGCCTAAGACGGAAAGCATCCACCCCCTGGTGCCGGGGGTGGAAGGAAAAAAGGAGGGAAAGGATGAAAAAAGTCATAGAGGAGCTGGAAAAGGAAATCCCCAGGTGGAGAGATGCTGTAAAGAAGCTGTCCTATTACAAGATAAGGGAAGCCAAAGGTGAGGATGAGGCAAAGAAACAGTATAATGAAGCAAAGGAAATTCTCAAGCGCAGTAGGGGTATTCTTAAAAATTTATCCGAATTGAGGGATTTAAAAACCCAAATTGCAGAACCTCCATGGGGTCTCTATTATAAGGATGATATGGGTATGGTAAGATTTTACTTCTATTACAATCCCCTAGATCCTGGAGGGGAGGCACCTACAAAATCTTTGCAAATTAATCTGGAATTTTGGGAGGATGGAACTGTGAAGGTTTTCTTTTTGCCTTCTAAAGAACAAGAAATTATTAAAATGTTGGCAGAGAAGATTGGCCTGAGTGTAGAAGACGTCAAAAGAATGATAGAGAAGTTTTTAGAAACAAAAAACTATAAAGAAATTATAAGTAGGTATCACTTTACCAGTTGGGATGGAAAAGATGTAGATGATGTACATGGTTGGGCTGGGAAGATTTTTAGTGTTGAAACTGTAAGCCCGGAAAATATAGTGGATTCATTAAGGGGTGCCAGAGAATTGTTTGATCTTTATAAATATGCTATACAGGAGGTGCTGAGTGCAAGAAAATTTCGCAGAGAAGATTGAGGATATTGTTAACCTCCTGCGCCACAATCCCAACATAATCCTCTACGGTCCGCCGGGGACGGGGAAGACTTATACGGCAATGGCGGTGGCGTTGTATATGCTTGAAACGGATAAGCCTTTTGAAGAGGAAAACCTGAAATCCAGATTGCTGGAGTTAGCGAATCACATCAATGTTGATGATGATTGGACTAAGGAGTTAAATAAGTACAAAGAAGAGGGCCGCTTCTCCATCGTCCAGTTCCACCCCTCTTATAACTACGACGACTTCGTCATTGGCATAGAGGCGAGGACAGAGGACAGACAGGTGGGTTTTGAAAAGGTTGACAGGACACTGAAGAAAATGAGCGAAGAGGCAGACAGAGAGCCTGATAAAAACTTCGTCCTCATTATAGACGAGATAAACCGCGCCAACCTGCCCGCCGTTTTCGGTGAGCTGATTTACGCCTTGGAATACAGGGGAGAAGAAGTTGATATTATGTACGGGGAAAAGCTCATAATTCCGCCAAACCTTTACATAATCGGCACAATGAACACGGCAGACCGCTCCGCCGGGCGCATAGACTACGCCATACGCAGGAGATTCACCTTCTACCCCATGCATGCGGATGAAAGCGGGGCAGAGGGGAAATATGGCCAGCCTTTGATGAAAGCGGTAAATAAATTCATTGAAAACAACATTTCTCCCGAATACGACCCCGAAGACATAAAGATTGGCCACACTTACTTCATGAGCAAGAAGGAGACCGATGAGGAGAAGAAAGAAGAAATAGCCTACAAGTTCCTCTATCAGGTTGTTCCTCTCCTCTACGAGTACATCAAGGACGGGCTGGTCAGGGCCGAAAGGGAGGAGGGAAAGGGATACAAGGTGAAGCTGTCTATAGAACATGGAACAGGAGAGAAAAAAGAGAAAACATACTACTTGCGTGGTGGCAGACTGTATGATGGGGAAAATATAGTGACATTGGAGAAAGTAAAGGAATTTCTTGGAAAACAAGGTGGCAATAATAGTGGGCAGAATGCCAATTCCGAGCAAGAAAAACCCGAAGAACCCCCGCAATCCGAAACCAGTTCCTGACCTTAAAATTACCGGGAGGTGAGGGTAAAAGCAAAAGGATCAGATGGAAATACACAGATGGTTCCCATTCCGAAGGAATGGAGAGTATGGCTGTGGTATGAGGGGGAGAAGGCGCCCCTTGAGAAACTAATTTACAGGATTTTGATTTGTGAAAAATCTTGCGGGTGAAATAAGCGGAGGTTTTAAATCGTTCTATTTGGCAGGCTTTTGAACAGGATCTATATGGCGGGGAGGAGAATAGATTTGAAGTGTTTATGGGTGGACTATCCCCGGCTCCCGGAGGATATAAAAAAACCGTATGGAGGAAATAAAGCGGGACTTTATAAAGTGGGTTATGCACCGGTGAAAGGCCCGAAGCTCGTTTTCCATTAGAATTTTCATATACGGAGAGAGAAGGATGGGGAATTGGGCAAAAGTGATAATAGGCGACAGCCGCAGGATGGTGGAGGTTGAGGATAATTCGGTGAATTTAATCATTACATCCCCGCCCTACTGGCACATTAAGGACTACGGAGTTAAAAACCAGATCGGGTACGGCCAGACGCTTCACGAGTATCTGCGGGACCTTTACAGGGTCTGGAGGGAGGCCTACAGGGTGCTGGAGCCGGGCAGGAGGCTGATCATAAATATAGGGGACCAGTTTGCGAGGTCGCTCATCTATGGAAGATATAAGGTAATACCCCTGCATGCTGAAATAATTGCCCAGTGCGAGGATATAGGTTTTGACTACATGGGGTCTATAATATGGCAGAAGAAGACCACCATGAATACAACCGGTGGGGCCAACATAATGGGGTCATATCCATACCCACCCAACGGTATGGTCGAGATAGATTACGAGTACATCCTCATCTTTAAGAAACCCGGAAAGAGTAGAAAAATTCCGAAGGAGATAAAAGAGAAGTCCAGACTGAGCAGGGAGGAGTGGAAGGAGTACTTCCGGGGGCATTGGCAGTTTGCAGGAGCGAGACAGATAGGGCATCAGGCCATGTTCCCGGATGAGCTACCAAGGCGCCTTATAAAAATGTTTTCTTTTGTGGGCGAAACTGTTCTGGATCCGTTTTTGGGAAGCGGTACCACTGTAAAGGTGGCTCTGGAGCTGGGAAGGAACGCCATAGGATACGAGATAAACGAGGAATTTCTGGAGATTATCAGGAAGAAATTGAAGTTGGATACCCCCTCAATGTTCAACCGTGCGGAGGTCGAGATAATCAGGCGCAGCGCTACCGCGATTCCGGACGAAGTCTCTTATATACCCCGGATAAAAGATGCCAGACCTGTAGTGGAGCCGGACAAATTGAAATTTGGCAAAAACAAACTTTACAGGGTGGTTGAAATTCTAAAGGACGGCAGATTAAGGCTGGATACGGGGTTGATCGTAAAGCTTCGTGGAATATCCATTGTGGATCCTGAAGCAGTCTTATCGTATTTGAACAGGTATGTTTTGAAGAAGTGGGTGCGTCTGAAATTTGACGAGGACTATACTCCCGCAGATGGCTTCGTGGAGGCGTATGTTTATCTCAAGAATGGCATATTTATCAATGCATATCTGATAAAAAGTGGCATGGCCACTGTGGATAGGGCTTCCAGATTCAAACATAAAGGGAAGTTTATTGCGCTGGAAGAGGAGGTTAAGCAGTTTGGAGATAAGGCTGAGAACAGATGAGATAAGGCAACTTCTCGGAATAGAAACGCCCGAATTCCCAAAATACGCTACCCAGATAATCAATCTGGCCAATCAGAACGCCCAGGCTACAAGGCCGAAAGTCGTTGGACAGATGAGCGAACTTATAAAAGAGTTCACCGGCAGAACGCTGGAGGAGTGGGAAGAGTGGTATGTAAAAAGGCACCCGGATGCCATTGATAGAGCCACCAGAAAAATCCTTGATATGCTTGATAACTTCAGGAAGGTCATGAGCCGGATTGATGAAGAGATGGTCAGGCAGTGGGTGAGGGATCTCGTTATAGTGAAAACTTTCGTGGGCCTGAAGTTTCAGGAAGCAGTTTTGAGGAAAATTGCTGAAGAGTTCGGGACGCACTACAAACTTCCTACCCCTGATGAAGAAAGCAGGGGCATTGACAGTTATATCGGAGGGGTTCCCGTCAGTTTGAAGCCGATAACCTACAGGTCCAAAAAGATGTTAGCCGAGGAGATTGAGGCCCACATCATTTTCTACGAAAAGTTGAAAGACGGGCTTAAAATATTGGTTCCGGAGGAGCTGGCGGAGATGTTAAAAGATAAAGGCGGACAATCATGAGGCTTACAACCTGCGAATATGGGGATAAGTTCTCCAGATACCAGAGGTGTGATGGGGAGGGTCTGCATCTGCTCTACAGGTCAGAAAAAGAAAAGGGTATTATAGAATACGGTGGGCAGTCGTTTACCCTCAAAGAACCCCCCTTTGACGCCGTTCCCGATGAGAATAGTGAAGACTGGTTAAGGTTCGCCCGCCTCCTCGGCCTACATCCGGAGCAACAGGACGGCAAATGGGTTTTAAAGGCCCACTGGTTCGTGGGTATAACCCGCCTTCCCGCCAAAGAGGGCGAAGTTGTAGTTCAGGTCAGACCCAAGATAGAGGGTTTGGACTCATCCGCCATGCTGGTGGAGGTGCTCTCCCATCCGGTGGTCTCCCGCCATGTGGAATGGGGAAAGATGTACGAGATTCTTACGGACGAGCCTCCCATAGAGGTGGAAGGCGTTCCGGAAGATTACCTTCTCTTTCTGGCCATTCACTATATCAAAGTTCTATACGGCCTGACCAGAAGGGGCCTTCAAAAGGGACACAGGAGGAAAGAGGAGAACCTGCGGGGAAGGGTGAGGGGCAGGATTTTGGTGGGCAGGACGGTGAGGGAGAACTGGTTCAGGGGCAGAAGGTACCGTGTATATTCCTCCTTCAACGAGTACAGCGCCGACACCCTTGAAAACCGCATACTGAAAGCCGCCTTTTTAAAGGCCAGCTCCTACCTCAGAAGGTTAAGCATCGGCAACGGGAACCTGAATTCTTGGATAGGGTGGATAGGTCTGGACATGGAGGGGGTTTCCACCACCCGCATATACCCCACCGACTTCGCTTTAACCACCGTTCAGCGCATAAGACCCGATTACAAGAGGGCCCTCACTCTGGCCAGACACATCCTGAAAATCCTCGGCTACGACCCGACGGTTGAACCCCGTCCAGAGAAAACGAAAGTCCATCCCTACTGGATAGACATGAACGAACTATTTGAGAGGTACGTGGAGGTGAAGTTGAGGAAGGGAGAGATAGAGAAATTCAAGGGCTGGCAGGTATTCCCCGGCTACGGCAGGGGAGAAGGGATAAAAGTGAAAGATATTGAAGGAGAGCTCCGCCCCGACTTCGTTCTGGTTGGGGAAGACGGCACCTACGCAGTAGGCGATGCGAAGTACAAGCAGGACTACCAGAGTGGATGGATAAAGGAGGACCTCCAGCAGCTGGCTCTGTATGGAAGGATAAAGGTGGGTGTGATTAAAGAATGGATAAGAGGTAGAGGATATGCGGGAAGTTTGAAAGATGGCGAGCCGGAGCTGTATATCTTCTACCCCTGCACCGGCCAATGCAGTGGGAACGGAGAAAGCAAATACTTCAGAAAAATCTATAAGGTAGGGATCAGAGTGCCTATAAAATCCGGATAATTCGGGGATTCTATTGAGCTCTGCGCAGGAGCCGGAGTTTTTCCTTTTGCGCGGGTGGTCCCCTTTATACTTAAGCATGACTTTCTTAATCGATTCGATTGTGTTCCTGTCCAGTGGAGCAATTTTTTACACCAATGTGGAAATCCATGCGCGCAGGGAAACAACCATCGTAATCAATCTTCCTGTTGCCGGTCAGGTGGATTTCCAGACCCGGAACCTCGAGGTGCTGGAATGGAAGAAGGACACATTTATGTATGCCCGGCTTCCCCTCTACAGAAGGCTCAAAAATCGCATGGAAGATGCCGGGTGGGTGCTGGACTCCCTCGGTATCCAGATGAAGGCTCTGGATCTGAACCTCAGACAGCTGGAGGCCACCGTTAAACAGATTGAGAATGGCAGGACTCCCCCTTCCCCCTCCTTCATGGCATCGGTGAGGAACTCCTATATCCTTCTCAGCGTAAGGAAAAAGCATCTGGAGAAAAAAATCGGGCAAATTGAAAAGCGAATGGCTGCTCTGAAGGACTCGCTGAAATGGATTGAGAAACTGGGACCTTCTGGGAGTCTGATCCTGAAAGTAAGGCCCATGAAGGGCAGTGCCGGAGGTTCGGTTGCTATCAGCGTTTATCATACCAGGGCCTCCTTCAAACCCCTCTATGAATATCATGTGTCCTCCCGTGATTATTCCACCCGCATCAGTATCAAGGCCAATCTTGGATTCGGAAATACCAATCCCCTGGTTTACTTCGATGTGGGCAGGCTCATCCTTTCGTCCAGACCGGGGATTTTTACCCGGGAGCGTCCCCTTCCGTCCCCCTGGTATATCGGCACTCCTGCTCCCGTTCCTGTGAAGAAGATGATTCCCGGAGAGGTGAGCAGGGAGGTTATGGCTTCAGCACCGGCGGGCGGCTCCGTGGAGGTGCGGGAAGTGCCATATTCTTATGAGATTGTGGTGTCGGGAAGAAAGAGGCTCAGGTATGGGAAATCCAATCTGGTGGATCTTCTGGAGTACGACACGCGGCTCGATGTTCAGTACTATGCCTATCCCCGCCTTTCATCCCGGATATTTATGATAGGGGTTTTCCGCAATGATTTCATGGATTTTCCTCCGGGCAGGGCAGTGTTCTACCTGGATGGAAGGAGGTTGAGCGAGGCCCATATTCCGTATGTGGCCAGGGGGGATGTGGATACTCTCACGATGGGCTGGAATCCCAGACTCGATGCCACGAGGAAGATGATAGACAGAACTTTCGGTAAAAAGGGCATATTCGGAAAGAAGAGGGTTGTTGAAAAGAGGACATATAAAACGGTATTTTCCAGCCATGAGCGGGAAAACATACATGTCGTTGCCTATTTCAACAGACCCGTTCCCGCAGTTCCCGATGTGAAAGTGGAAAAGTATTCCATCGATTTAAACAGTTGCAGGGATGGGGAGAATGGGGTCATGGAGTGCACACTTGTGATTCCTGCCGGCGGCACGCTGACGGTTCTGGAGGAGATAGAGGTGTCCTACCCCGAGGGCCTGAAGGTTATATGGTAAATGGGGGCGAATGCCCCCGGAGTTTATTCCTCCATCCCGAGGAATTTGAGGAGGTATGCCCATTTGAAAGCCACTTCGTCCCTGTAGTACCTGTATCTCCCGCTGGGTCCGAAGTGCCCTGCCCCCATGTTGATCTTCAAAAGGATAGTGGTTGAAGCCCTGTTATTGTCCCTCAGTTTGGCCACCCACTTGGCGGGCTCCCAGTATCGGACCCGGGGGTCGTTCAGTCCCCCTGTCGCGAGGATGTGGGGGTACTCCTGCTCCTTCACATTGTCGTAGGGGGAATAGGATTTGATGTACCAGTAGTATTCCTCGATGTTGGGATTTCCCCATTCATCGTACTCCGTGACGGTGAGGGGGAGTGTGGGATCCAGCATCGTCGTAAGTACATCCACGAAGGGCACATCCCCTATTGCCACTCTGTAGAGGTCAGGTCTCTCGTTGATGCTTCCTCCTATGAGGATGCCCCCCGCGCTCCCTCCCCTTATGGCTATCTTCCTGGCGCTGGTGTACTTTTCCTTTATCAGGTGCTCCGTGCAGGCGATAAAATCGTAGATGGTGTTCTTCTTTTTGAGCAGTTTCCCCTCATCGTGCCATCTGTCTCCGAATTCACCCCCACCCCGTACATGGGCTATGGCGAACACTATACCCCTGTTCAGAAGCGGGATTATACTGGAGCGGAAACCGGCATCGTATGGATATCCATAGGCTCCGTACCCTTCCATGAACAGATAATTGCTCCCGTCCTTTTTGAACAGGTCCTTCCTGTACACCAGGGATATGGGAACTTTTGTTCCATCGTGGGATGTGGCCCATATTCTCTCCACGGTGTACCTGCTCCTGTCGTATCCGGGGACCTCCTGCTCCTTCCTTATGTAAAGCTTCCTTTCCAGGTAGTGGTAGTCGTATATCGTGGGAGGGGTGGAAAAGGATGAGTAGTATATTCGAACGAATGGGGAATCGTACACCTGGGCTGTGGGAAATTCACCGCCGGAAGAGAATCGGGTGAAGTAGGTGGGCTCGGGGAATTGTATGTTGTGGGTTTTCCCCGTTTCGAATTCGTATATTCGAAATGCGGGCAGTCCATTGCGCCTCTCGTTTATGGCCATGAAGTCCCGGAACAGGATGAAACCCTCTATGGGAACATCTCTCTCTTCAGGGATGATTTCCTTCCAGTTCTCCTTCGAAGGAGAATCTACGGGGACCGCCACTATTTTGAAATTCTTCGCATCTTCGTTGGTCATTATGTAAAAATAGCCGTTCCTGTGGCTGGCATAGTACCTCACTTCCTTCCTTCTGGGATATAGCAGTTTGAATTCCCTGATATCCGGCCTCTTCTTTGCGTACCACTCTTCTGTCGTATCGGCGCTGCTCAGGTGGATTATTACATATTCTTCATCCTCCGTAAGCCCTATGCTCAGGAAATAGGCCTCGTCCTTCTCTTCGAATAGAAGTTCGTCCTCCGGTTTCCCGAGCGTATGCCTGTACAACCGATATGGCCTTTTGGTGTCCTCTGTCTCCAGGGTGTAGAGGAGGGTTTTCCCATCGTCCAGCCACAGGACTGAGGAGATGTTCTTTTTCACTGTATCCACAGTTTCCTTCGTTTCGGTGTCCATTATGTACAGATGGTAGTTTTCCCCACCGGAGGTGTCGAGCAGGTATGCGATCAGCCTTCCATCCTTCGTGGGAATGAAGTCCATAATGTCCACGAATTCGTATTTTTCTCCCAGTTCGTTCAGATCCAGAAGCACTTCACCGCTCTGTCTTTTTTCGGGGTCTTCGGTCCTCAGGTAAATTGGATAGTTTTTCCCCTTTATGTAGCGCTTGAAGTAGTAATACTTTCCCCACCTGACCGGGTATGTCTCATCGTCCTCCTTTATGTAAGAGATGAGCTCCCTGTAGAGTTTTTCCTGAAGCTCCTCGGTGTCCCTCATCACCCATCGGGTGTACTCGTTTTCCTTTTTCAGATGTTCGAGTACATAGGGGTTGTCCTTCTCGCGGAAGTAATAATAGTAGTCTATTCTCCTGTCCCCGAACTTCTCGAGAACATGGGGGATTTTCTTTGGTCTCGGAGGTTGCATATCGAAAGTTTAAAGAGCGGTTCACTTTTCCTGCTGGAAGTACTTTTCGAACATCTTTCTCAGGCGGTTCATCTGTTCTTCCGACTTTATGTTGAGGATGTCGAAGAGCCGTTCGAAATCGTTGTCTGCTTCCGACATGATTTTCTCCAGAAGCCTCTGGCCCACATAGTGGGGTATGGCCTCCAGCAGTTCGAATGGCAGATTCGAATAATCCATTCTTTTTATGAGCTGATCCACGCTTTCCATCACCACCTGTTTGTTATAATTGCTTCCGAAGTATCCCTTTATCGTGTCGGGGACGAACCGGAAATCGAGGGTATCGGAAAGGGAAAGGATGTACTTGAGGGTATTTTCCAGCTGTATAATGTTTCCGGGCCAGGGGTACTTGAACAGGATCTCGACGAAGGATTGGGTTATTTCCGCATCGCTTCTCAGTTTCCTGAGAATGTGCTCCAGTATCAGGAGTTTTTCCTTGAGGCTCCTTTCGAAAAATGTGGGTATTCTGAAGGAGGGCAGATTGGATAGGGACGGAGGTATGGCACTCCTCTCCCCATCGAGGACGAATATGGCCTGATAGCCCCCATGGTGCAGGAAGGTGATTATTTCATTCAGTTGCAGTTCGGTCTGGATCAGATTTACTTTGACCACCACATCATCGATATCGCTCTTCTGGAGTTCCCTTCTGAATCCTATGTGTCTGTCCTCCAGTTCGTGCAGGTACAGTACCCTGCTCTCCAGAACCGTCTTTATCAGGGTTATCTTCCCGGTTCCCTCCGCGCCGTAGAGGAGTATCCAGGGGCGCATCGGACTGGTGAGGAGCTTTTTTATGGTTTCGAACAGGTTGCGCGTATGCTCGGAGAAGAATACATAGTTTTCCGGAAATTCCTGCCGGTCGTAGAATTCCCTGAGCACCTTCCTGATCCCCATGCCCTGGAGGGACTGGAGGAACTTCCGGACATCGGACGGGGGAATGGAGTAGTCCGCATAGGGGGAATTCCCTCTTCCGGCGTATATGGTGAAGAAATCGTGGTGATATTTTAGAATATCCTCCTGTGGTGTCGTGTCATCGTACAGGACGAAGGGGAGGGGCAGACCCACTTCCCCCACATCTATGGATGAAATATTTACCAGCCTCAAGAAGAGCGGGAGACGGGACTCGAACCCGCAACCCCCAGCTTGGAAGGCTGGCGCTCTACCAATTGAGCTACTCCCGCTGGGAAAAATTTTAAAGTTGCTCGCGCGGTGCAGGACTATTCGTGAAGCACCGGGGATTTCCTCTGGCACCTGCCCGAAAGCCCATCGGGGGCGGTATTTTACGATACTGCTCAGATTCCCGCCACTTCCTGCACTGTTCTTATGACATAATCCTGCTCCTCTTGGGTGAGGGAGGGATACAGGGGGAGGGTTATGATTCTGTCGGCTATGTATTCTGCTCCCGGAAACATACCCTTTTCGTATCCGAATGTTTCCCTGTACCATCTAAGGAGGGGGACGGGAGTGGGGTAGTGGGCCGATACGCCGATGCCCCTGCGGGTGAGCTCCCGTGCGATTTTCTCCCTATCCTCGAGCAGGATTCCGGTCAGGTGATATGCACTCCTTGTCCCATCCTCCTCGATAATCCGGGGAAATGAAAAGGGGCCGAACGCCTGCTTATACCTGTTCACTATGGCGGACCTTCTCCTGTGCAGTTCCTCTATTCTCTTCAGCTGAGGGATGAGCATCGCTGCCTGGAAATTGGTCATGTTGTACTTCCATCCGGGCTCGGGCATATCGTACTTCACGAATTTTCCATGCCTTTCCCTTGCGGAGAGGCTCATGCCGTGCAGTCTCATCCGCTTCAGTCTCTCGTAGTGGGACGAATCGTTGAATACGAGAGCCCCCCCTTCTCCGCTCGTGATATTCTTCGTTGCGTAAAAGCTGAAGCATGCGAATCGGGAGAGTTGGCCCGGTTTTATTCCCCTGCGGACGGCTTCCAGGCTGTGGGCGGCATCTTCGATTATATGGAACCCGTACCTTTCGGACATTCCGGAAAGGGCACCCATATCCACCATCTGCCCGTAAATGTGAACGGGTATGGCGGCTTTTATGCTCTGCCTCCTGAGGATATCCTCCAGTTGGTTCAGGTTCATCAGCCCCGTGGCCGGGTCCACATCCACGAATACGGGCCTGGCTCCCACATGGATTACCACATTGGCGGTTGCCATGAATGTGAGGGCGGGGACGACCACCCTGTCTCCCCTTCCGATTCCCAGGGCAATGAGGGCCAGATGCAGGGCCGAAGTACAGCTCGATGTGGTCAGTGCATGCCTCACACCGAGGTAGTCGGAGAGGAGGTGTTCCAGTTCTTCGTTTTTATCCCCCGTGGTCAGGAAAGGGCTTCTGAGTACATCGATAACGGCCCGGATTTCCTCCTCCCCGATACTGTGCCTGAAGAATGGGACTTTCATCAGTAGTCCATCCCCATTGCCTTCCTCACCTCTTCCATGGTTCCCTCTGCAAATTCTTCCGCCTTCCGGCTCCCCTCCTTCAGAATTTCGAATACATCGATTTGGCTGTCCTCGAGTTCTTTTCTCCTCTGCCTGATGGGTTTGAGGGTGTGGTTAAGTTTTTCGGCGAGGCGGCGCTTGCACTGGACGCATCCGATCTGCGCTGTTGTGCATGCCCTGTAGATTTCGTCTGTTTCATCCGGATTGAAGACCCTGTGCAGGGCGAATACCGGGCATATCTCGGGCCGTCCGGGGTCGCTCTTTCTTATCCTCTGGGGGTCCGTTATGTATTTCATGACCTTTTTGCTGACGGTTTCTTCATCGTCCGAGAGGTATATGGCGTTGCCGTACGATTTGGACATTTTGCGCCCATCCATACCGGGGATTCTGGGTGTTTCCGTCAGGAGGGCTTCGGGTATTGGAAAGACCTCTGCGTAAAGCCTGTTGAATTTCTCTGCAATGTCCCTGGTGATCTCTATGTGGGCCACCTGGTCCGCCCCCACGGGAACATAGTGGGGTTTATAAAGGAGGATGTCGGCCGATTGAAGCACAGGATATCCGAGGAACCCATAGCTTATGATGGAGTGGAACGAAGAGGATTCCAGGAGCTCCTCTATGAGCCTTTCCCCTGCTTTATCCACGAAGCCGTAGAACAGGCTCATGACATCACCCTTGAGTTTCCTGAATATGGCTTCCCTGTCCTTCAGGGTGGATACGAAATCGGCTGTTGCTTTCAGCTCCTCATTTGCCTTCCTTTCGAGCTCCTCCTTCACATCCCTTATGGCTGAGAGGGATACACCCCCTTCCATTCCCCCTTTCCTGAGATCCTCCAGTTTGTCTTTGTATGTGGGATTTCTGAACAGGCGGGAAAGGGACACGAGCATGGAGAATACCAGATGTAATTCGGCGTGCTGTGGAACCAGCGATTGTATGAAGAGGGTGGACTTATCGGGGTCTATGCCCACCGCCAGCCAGTCCAGAACCATGTTTCTTATGTTTTCCTTCATATACCTTGCATTTTCCGGATTATCCGTGAGTCCGTGCCAGTCCGCTACGAAGAAGAAGGAATCGTATTCGTTCTGAAGGCGCTTCCAGTTTACAAGGACTCCTGCCAGATGCCCCAGGTGGAGTTTTCCGGTTGCCCGCATTCCCGAGAGGACTCTCTTCTTCATGATGGGGAAATTTTACTGGACCTGTCCTGAAGCTGAATGAACTCTTTAAAATTCTCCATCTCGATGAAGGTGGAATTCGTGGAACTGGAGGGCATAAAGTTCGTCCTGCTGCCGAACGAAAAGGCCCGCTCCCTTTACATCAATATCACTTCCGCTGTGGGCTCCGTGCATGAAAATCGGGAGACCAATGGCATAACCCATTTTCTGGAGCACATGATATTCAAGGGGTCTGCCCGCTTTTCGTATCGAGATATAAACCATTATTTCGAAATCCACGGGAATTCCATAGACGCCTACACAACGAAAGAGAGCCTGACCATCACCACCACCATACTTCCCGATGCCTTCGAGGGTGCTCTGGAAATAATATCCGATATGATTTCAAACCCCCTGTTTCTGGAGAGGGACATCGAAAATGAAAAGAGGGTGGTTCTTCAGGAATACAATGAGCTGATGGACACGCCCAACGAGGTGTCCTACATTAATCTCTACAGGGCCGTGTTCGACGGCCATCCCCTTGCTTTCGAGGTGCTCGGAACACCGGAGACCATAGAGTCCTTCGATAGGGACATGCTTCGGCGGCGCCTGGGGGAGGTTTTCTCCCGGGGCAATGTGGCTGTCGCCCTGTATGGCCGAATCCCTGCAGATGCAGTGGAAAAATTCGTCCGGTATGTGAGGCTGTACGATGAATTTGCCCCTCCCACCAGCCCCTATCCCCGCTACAGGCCGTCCATGGAGTTTCAGAGGGACAGCTCCTCCGGATGTTATGTGAGCATGGGTTTGCCGCTATTTGATTACGATAAGGATAAAATAATGGTGGTGAACTCCCTTCTGGGTGCGGGAATGAGCTCCCTCCTCTTCGAGATAATAAGGGAGGAGAAGGGGCTGGTGTATGATATCCATTCCTTTGTGGATGCTTACAGGGATGTGGCCCTCTTCGGGATATACTTTGCCGCCATACCTGACAACTGTAGCCGGGTCCTTTACGAAGTAAAATCGATTCTGGACCGGCTTCCGGATGCGGATATAGAGCCGGCCCGCAGGAAGGTCATCTCGTCCCTGACGATCGACTGGGAGAATCCCATATCCTATGTATCGGCTGTCCTGTGGGAGTATCTGACCACCGGGAGGGTTCTGGATGCTTCCGGAGTGCTGGAGCGGGTGGAGTCATTTGGCCGCGATGACCTGATGGACCACATCGAAAGGATTGCCCGGTTCGAGGATTATTCCGTGAGCGTTGTGGGGGAGCTGGAGTCGATGGAGTGGGGCCTGAGGGTGTGAGATTATAGCTGAACTAAATGATGGCGTCAAAACATGTATTGCTATAAGTTTTTCTGTGTCAGTTAGATAAATTTATTCGGTAAACTTACTTGATATTGTGAAATCCTCTTCGGTAAAATTCTTATCTATGAACGGGGTAATTTCGGCGGGGAGGCTCTCCCTGTCTGTTCTGCTGCTCGGGCCACTGTGGGCATCGGGGGAGGTGGTGTGGTCTGCTTATCTCGGGGGAGGTGATACCGAGATTCCCTACGATGTTGCTGTGGATTATGCATCGGGTGCCTATGTGGTGGCGGGTTATACTCTTTCTTACGATGTGGACAGCGGCGATGTGTGGATCCTCAAGGTGGACGCTTCAAATGGAAGCATAATCTGGAGCAGGAACTACGGGGGATACGCCTGGGATGCGGCATTCGGCGTGGCCGTCGATAGTCAGGGGTATTATGTGGCTGTCGGTTATACCAGGAAGCCCGGTGTTTATCCCTATGACTTCGATGCATGGATAGGACGTCTGGACCCCTCTACGGGTGATGAGGTGTGGAGTGTGACCCTGGACTACGGAAATATGGATCTGGCCTACGATGTGGTGATCGATGGAAATGGGGATTATCTGGTGCTGGGCAGGTCGGGAGCAGGCTTCGCCCTGTGGAAGATCAGCTCCGCGGATGGACAGGTGCTATGGATGGGCACCTATGGGACCAGCTGGGATACCTATTATGGTTCCGGTCTTCCCCGTATGATTCTGGATAAAAATGGGGGCATCGTTGCTCTGGGAAGCACATATAATTCCACCACCAGCAGGGATCTTGTACTTTTTCGGGTGGACAGCACGGGCAGTCTCAGGTGGATGTGGAGCTTTGATTCCGGTGATGCCATGGATGAGATTCCGGGGGGACTGGCTTACATCGGTGATGGGAAGTATGTGATTGGCTCGAGCGCGGATGTGATGGACAGCACGGGGTACTACACCTACCACGGATTCATTCTCATCGTCGATACGCTTGGAAATGTGCTGGATAACTGGATGTACGAAAAGCTCGCACCCCGGAGCAGTTATATAAATGGTCTGGGGATGGATCCCCGGGGGAATATCGTGGGTGTGGGTCAGAACTATGGATCCCATTGGCTGGTTAAGATTTCACAGGACCTCGATGCTCCGGCCCTTATCGATACGGTTTACGATATGGGGGGATTGAACTGGGCTGTGGATCTTGCAATCGATACAGCGGGATACTATGTGGTTGCGGGTTTCGCACAGGGGGATATAACCCTCCTGAAGGTGGTGGGATGGCAACCCACGGATCGAGGGGAGGAGGCGATGAATGGGAATTTTGAGGTTTATAGGGAGGGTGAACGGTGGACTGTCAGGCTCGATAGGGCCGGGGATGTCAGGGTATTTTCCAGCAACGGGAGACTTCTGTTGCAGAGAAGGGGTGCCGTGGGTCTTGTCCCTCTTCCCCCATTCTCCGGTGTGGTGATCCTTCAGGTGGAGCTGGAAGGCATGAAGTACAGAAGGGTTCTGGTTTCCGGCTTTTGAGGGGCCTGTGGGCCCTTCCCCGTTTCTCTCGTCATGGAGCGCGGGTGAATGTTCATGTTCAGTTTTGCTGTAAAATTCTCAAATGTTCGGCAGAACGCTTATAATTGTTTCTGTTCTTTCTATACTGGAGGGGGCTGTGGCCTATGTCCTGGGTGGCGCTGTAGTCGGTCTTGCAGTTGGTGGGGGTATGCTCGTGGCTGTCCATGTGATATGGAGGATGCCCTGCGGTAAGGCGGGCATCATGGTTCTATCGGGTGCCCTGTTTCTCATGTACCTCTCTTCTGTAAGGGGTCTTGTGGGTGAATGGGGATTCTGGATTCTCTTACTCTGGACCGGCTCCCTTCTTTTTTATACCTACAAGAGGGCCGCTCTCGATGGGGAATCCAGTTGTGGGGTCGTATGCCCCATAGATACCGAATCCTGAGTGTGAAAAATTCGCTATAGTTTTCCCATGCTCTGTGTGATTTAATCCGTGCGGTTGTATAATTTTCGCCATGGTAGAATTCATAGTGGCATCGCTTGTCTCGTACAGGGAGCCCATCCGTCCCTATAAGGAGAAGTATCTTTCTGCCAATAACCCCTATGTTCAGATCGACCGTCTTTACTATCAGGGGAAATTTTCCCGCTCTGCGGATATGTATGAGAGGGAAATGGCAAGGGCCTATACGGACCGGCAGAAGATTCTAACATTTCACGGCTATGCATGGTCCATCATGGGACTGGGCAGGTTCCTGGAGGCAATCGATTACTTCGAACGGGCATCCGTTCTGGTCCGCCAGCCCGACGATGCGCTGGAAAACAAGCTGGGCATCGCCTTTGCCCGATATTTCAGGGGTGATTATCAGAGGGCCCTTCAGGTGATAGAGCTGGCCAGAATGTATCAGAATGCCGGGGCCGATGGCAGGGCGGCGCTCGAGTTTCTTGAGGCGGCCGTTTACTGGGAGCTGGGGGACAGGCAAAAGGCAGAGGAGAGAATAAAGGATGCCTTCAGGAAATTCCCCCGCACCTATTATGCCCAGAAGGGTCTGATTGCTCTTGCCAGTGCGTACATGTCTTCCGGAGCGTACGATAAAGCCGTGGAGTACCTGAGGATGGTTCTGGATAATGCCACGGACGGGGATATAGTGGCACAGGCTTCCGTTTCCCTCTACGAGTATTATATTAAGCAGGGGCAGGTGGATTCGGCCATAGAGGTCCTGAGCAATGTGCTCAGGCATTCGGAAAACGAGGAACTTCGCAGGTGGGCGGAGGCGAAGATTGCGGAGCTTTCTCAGGAGTATCAGTCCCGCCTGATAACGAATGATGAACTATTGAGGAGTAGCAGGACGGCCGCTGTCTATGTTCTCTATAATCCGGGCGTGCGAATGTATCAGGCACAGGATTACTTTGCCGCAAAGCCCCTGCTGGAGAAATTCATAAAGTTCTATCCGGACGATACCCTTTCTGCCCGTGCCGCTGTTGCCCTGGCAAAGATATACATAGAGGAAGGCAATCATGCAAAGGCAATAGACATCCTGAACACCATCAACATGGATCATTTGCCCTCCGATGTGAAGAATGATGCCTATTACTTCTATGCAATTTCTGCCCTTGCCCTTGGGGATTATTCGAATGCTGCCCGATACCTGTCCCGCCTTCTCGATGATCCCCAGTATGGAAAGCTCGCTCAGGAGAAGCTCACGAAGCTGGTCATGGCCCATCCCGAGTATGCGGACTATCTTCCACAGGATAATCCCGTTTATTCTTATGTAAAGGCGCTGGATGCCCTGAAGAAAGGAGACACTCTGGCCGCCATTTCGTATCTTGAGAAATATCTGGGAAGTAATCCTTCCGGGAAGGAGGATGTTCTGCTGACCCTTATCGACCTGTCGTACAAGAGGAAGGATTACAACAGGAGCCTCAGGTATTCTAAGATGTATCTGGATTCGGGGTACACATCGAAGAAGGATGTGATTCTCTTCATCGCCGGCGCTTCTGCCTATCAGCTGGGTTATCCGGGGGAGGCTCTGCAGTACTGGGACCGGCTCCTTTACGAATTCCCCGACAGTCCCATGGCGCAAAAGGCCCTCGCATTTGCCAGGCAGATACTGTCCGAGAAGCCGGAGCTGTTCGCTCTGGAGCTCAAAAGCCCGGCCCTTCAGAAGGTCAAGAAGTACAGTCGGGTTTACGACCTCTATAAGCGAAAGGAGTATCAAAAGGTAATACAGATGCTCGCGGGGGATGACTCGCCCGAGGCCCTGCGTTTGAGGGGGCTGGCTTATCTCGGATTGAAGGATTACGGAAAAGCATACGAGTTGCTCTCCATGGTGCAGGAGACCCCCGAAATAGCATTCTTTAAAGGGGAGGCTCTGCTCGGATTGAAGAAGTATAAGAAAGCATACCAGATGTACCGGAAGGCCCTCTCTTCCCAGAATCCAAAGGTCCAGCAACTGGCCAGAAGCAGGATTGAACTCTTGGAGTCCAGAGGTATAAAGGGATAGAAACATGCGCAGAAAAACGAAGGAACTGATAGAGGCATTCAGGAGAGGGGAGTTGAAGGCCCTCTCCCGCCTGATAACATACATAGAAAACTGGATAGAGGCGGAGGAAATCCTGTCCGAATTTTACTCCAGCATAGGGAAAGCCCACAGGGTTGGGTTTACCGGACCACCCGGTGCGGGAAAATCGACCCTCCTCAACAGGATCGCCCTCGAGATGAAGCGCAGGGGTATGAATCCATCGATTCTGGCTGTGGATCCCACATCACCCTTTTCCGGAGGGGCCCTGCTCGGCGACAGGTTCCGCATGATGGATGCTTCCAACAGCGGTGTTTTTATCAGGAGTATGGCCTCGAGGGGCAGTCTGGGGGGGATAGCCCGAACCACCATATTCGTTGCGGACCTGATGGATGCTTTCGGGTTTGACCCCATCCTCATAGAGACGGTGGGGGTCGGTCAGATAGAGCTGGATATAATGCGGGCATCGGATACCGTGGTGGTTGTTCTGGTTCCGGAGGCTGGAGATGGCATCCAGGCCATGAAGGCCGGGCTGATGGAGATAGGGGACATCTTCGTGGTTAACAAGGGGGACAGACCCGGTGCGGACAGGTTCGTTATGGATGTGGAGATGACCCTTCAGCTGGGGGAGAGCCTCAAGGACAGGGACTGGACTCCGCCCGTTATAAAGGCCTCAGCGCTGAAGGATGAGGGTATTTCCAGGATAGTCGATGCCATAGAGGAGCACCGCCGGTATCTTCAGCAGAAGGGCAAATTCGATGAGAACAGGGTCCGCCGCTACAGGGAGGAGATAGAGGAACTTGTAAAGCAGAAGCTGTGGGAGGAATTTGCGGGGAGTCTGGATCTGGAGGGGGAAATAGAGAGGGCTTACAGGGAGGGAAAGAGCCCCTATCTGGTTGTGAAGGAGGTTATGGAGGGGAGGGTTCGGGAAAGATGAAATTTTAGTTCTTCTCTAATTTCCCATATTTACAGTTCTAAATAACCTATTTTCGGTATTTTCGGGCAATTATCTGGAAGTTCAGGTAAAAGAGGATTGGGGGCATTTATAATTTTTGCATGAAGAAACTCCGTTTTAAGTTGAAGTTAATCACCCCCATGTTCCTCGGTGGGGCGGAGCCACTTTCTGCCGAA
Organism: Caldifarciminota bacterium; assembly: GCA_026986535.1. GTDB lineage: Bacteria > Hydrothermota > Hydrothermia > LBFQ01 > DSFT01 > S143-66. Next base: position 463 of record JALSOK010000010.1, on the reverse strand, counting down.
ACCCGCCCCGCTTCTCTCAAAGGTGTAATGAGATACTGGTACCGCATTCTAATGGCGAATAAGCATGCCCCTTCTTATGGAATCGACAGCCCCGAAGACTGGATGAATTACAAAAATTGGTCCAATAAGGAGTTGTGGCAAAAGGTTTATGAGGATGAGAGCGAATTCTTTGGAACTCAGAACAGGGCGGGAAAGGTGTGGATAAGGATGGAAAAGGACTCCAGAAAACTGTCTGAATCGGAAGTAAAAAAATGGCTGGATGACTATGGAGAGAAATTGTCCTACATAGGTTATGGTCCGGTTTTATTTGTTAATCCCGAGAGAGATCGCTATAAAAATCTCAGAAAGCTCTACAGGAGCAGGAAGGGTTTCGGCCCTGTTAGGGGGTATTTTTCTCCGGATGATAAATTTGCTGAGAAATTGGTAAAGGAATGGGATGTGGAATTTATTTTAATGGATGAAC
>JALSOK010000009.1 GCA_026986535.1 Caldifarciminota bacterium | reverse complement strand
CACCAGCCCCTTTAAATTTATCACACTATGCATGGACTGGAACAGGCTACGGGCCTTTTGCACGCACTTGGAATTCACCCGGCACCAGAGCAACTCCGATGGCTCGCCGTGGCCATCTTCATCGGTGTTTATGTCATGATCATGCTGGAGAAATTCTTCCACCGGACTGTTGCCGCGATGCTCGGAGCAGCCACCATCCTCGTACTGGGCCTCATGCCTCCCGAGAAAGCATGGGCGGCAATCGATTTCAATACCATCTTTCTGCTGTTTGGAATGATGAACATCGTAACCCTGCTCGTATGGAGTGGATTCTTCAATGTCCTGACCAAATGGATCCTCAGGCACACGGGTATAAATCCCATAAAGATTATGATAGTCTTCGCCATCGTAACTGCCGTACTGTCCGCATTTCTGGACAATGTGACCACAGTTCTCTTCATAACACCAATCATAATCAAGATAACCGAAGTCCTGGAGCTGAATCCAATCCCCTATGTGATATCGATCATCCTCGCCTCCAACATGGGGGGAACGACGACCCTCATAGGGGATCCGCCCAATATCATCATAGGTAGCATAGCGGGCAAGCACTTCATGGACTTCCTCCTTAATGTGGCCCCATTCGCCACTATTGCATTCATAGTGGGTCAGGCCCTGAATGTGTTTCAGGTAAAGGTGGAGGGCCATCTGGACATCAGCGACAGAATAGATCTGGAAGAGCTGGAGAAACTGGAATTCGGTGAGGTCAAGCCCCGCCTTATGTTCAAGGCCGTAACCATATTCCTGCTGACCATCCTGCTATTCTTCATCGGCCACATAATCCACATCGAGCCCGGGATAATAGCCCTGTTCATGGCAACCATTCTCATGCTCTGGTCCGGCATCTCTCCCGTCCAGATTCTGGAGAAAGTGGAGTGGGCAACCCTCATCTTCTTCATGGGCCTGTTCATAGTTGTGGGTTCCCTCGAATTCACCGGGGTATTCGAGATAGTGGCCCAGTGGCTGTTGAATCTGATGGGCAACGATATAGGCAAAGGGATATGGATCGTGGGGGGATTCTCCGCCCTCATCTCCGGATTCGTGGACAATATCCCCTTCACCATGTCCATGGCACTGGTGCTGAAGGACATCGCCCATGTACTGGGGGCCGCATCGGATCACCTGTGGTGGGCATTGTCCCTGGGAGCCTGTCTCGGAGGTAATTTCACCCTCATAGGGGCATCCGCCAACATTGTGGCCTCCGACATATCCACCCGCCACGGCCACCCCATCACATTCATGACCTTCCTGAAATACGGAACCCCCGTTGCTGTCATATCCACATTCACCGCTCTGGTGGTGTACTATCTGGTTCACATCATAATGCTCAAAACCCACATCGGAGCATGATGGCAGGCAACCGCCTGCCCCTTTATGCCATAGAAATAAGAAACCTCCACAAGTGGTACGGCAGGAATCATGTGCTCAGGGGCGTGAACCTGACAATTGCGCACGGGGAGTATGTGGCCATACTGGGACCAAATGGGGCCGGCAAGACCACCCTGATGAAATCCATAATCGGAATGGCGAGAGTCCAGAAGGGAAAGATAAGGGTCATGGATGCAGATGTCAAAAGCGATATAAGAAAGGCCAGATCCTTCATGGGCATAGTTCATCAGGAGAACAATCTGGACATATACCTGAGCGTGATGGAAAACCTGATGATTTACGGATACATGCTGGATTTGACGAAAGGGGAAGCCAGAAAGAAAGCAGAAGAACTCCTGGAATTCATGGAAATCGAGAAGCATCTGTGGAACGAAAAAGTGGAGAACCTCTCAGGAGGAACAAAACGGAAACTCATGATCGCCCGTGCCCTGCTTTCGGAGCCGCCGATAGTAATAATGGATGAGCCCACGACCGGGCTGGATCCCTCAATAAGACGAATCCTGTGGGACAGACTGCTTTCCCTCAAACAAAAGGGCAAAACCCTTCTGCTGACCACCCACTACATGGAAGAGGCCCATTATCTGAGCGACAGGGTCGTATTCATGCACGGTGGAAGAATCATAGAGGATGGACCCCCCGATGCCCTCATAAAAAAACACCTCCCACCCTACGCTCTGGAAATATCCCCTCCTATAGAACCCGGAGGCAGACCCCACATATACACCGGAAACTCCCTCATCATATACCTGAGAAATCCCTCTGAAATAGAGCCGCCCGAGGGAGTCAGCAGATTCCTCCTCCGCAGGACCACCCTCGAGGATGCATTTCTCTACCTGACGGGGAGCAGACTATGAACCCCATATACGCCTGGAAGGTCTTCTACAGGAATCTCCGGGCATGGTGGAAACTGGGATGGGCCATAATAATAAATGCCCTGGACCCCCTGATATTCCTTGCAGCATTCGGCCTGGGCCTGGGAAAACTCATAGGACAGGTGGATGGAATGCCCTACCTGGATTACATTGCCCCCGCCATGGTGGCCATCGCGGCGCTGTACGGCTCCTTCTTCGAAACCACATACAACGCATTCGTGAGAATGTACTACGACCGCCTGTACGAGGCCTATCTCTCCACAAGAGTAAACCTGGAAGAACTGGTAATCGGGGAAATCGCATGGGGGACATTCAGGGGAAGCGTATATGCTCTCCTGGTGATAATCGTCCTCATGGCCTTCCAGATAATATCTCCACCCGATGGACTGGTCATGCTGGTGCTATCCATCCCCGTAGCCCTCAACTTTTCCGCCCTTGGACTGCTGATGAGCGGGGTGGTGCCCTCCATCACATTCTTCGATTACATCTACTTCGTCTACATAAGCCCCATGATGCTCTTCTCCGAAACCTACTTTCCCCTGAAGGTACTGCCCGATTTCCTTCGCCCGATGGTTCCCATTGCATTCCCCCTTTACCACGGTGTACGAACAATGAGGCAGTTCCTCATGAATGGTGAAATCCCCCTTCTCCATATAACCCCAGTGCTGCTTTCCGCAATCGCACTGACCATACTCTCGATTATGCTCATGAGAAGAAGGCTAATTAAATGACCATGCCGAACACCTATAAAATTTTTGCATGTCAATTTACTTTCTGGCGCTGGCCATCCAGCAGGACACAATAGCCGCATCGATTTCTCTGGAGGGGAAAGTGCTCGATGCACAAACCCTTAAACCCGTGGCAGGGGCCATAATTTACATAGATTCCGCGAAAGCAACAACTTCGAGCGATGGAACCTATGAAATTGAAATCGGAAGAACAGGCTTAGTTACCGTGAGGGTGGAAGCCGACAGGTACAGAGCACACATGGAATCCTTTGAAATTCCGGCGGAAGGAACATACAGGAAGAACTTTTACCTCGTAAGGAAAGAGACAAAACTCATAGTTGCTGTTCTGGACGATTACAGCGAAAATCCATTGAAGGCCCAGGTAAAAATAGGGGGGGAATCTTACAGTACAGATGAGTCCGGAATGGTGGAAGTCAAGTTGCCGGAGGGGGTGTACGATGTCGTGATAATTCCCCGGGACAAATCCCATCAGAAGAAGGAAATAAGAGCCGATGTGTCGGGAAGGTTAAAGGTGCTTAAGATAACTTTGATTCCCACGAAGATAAATCTGGGGGATCTGCGGTTCGAGACAGGAAAATACGAAATAAAGGAGCACATGCTTCCCAAACTGGAAAGAGCGTGCGATATCCTGAAGAGATACCCGCAGGCCAGGGTTGTGGTGGAAGGCCACACAGACACGCGGGGCTCAGCGGCATACAATCTCCTCCTCTCTAAGAAGAGAGCAGAAGCCGTAAAGGACTGGCTCATTCAGCATCAGTGCATAAAGCCCGAAAACATAGAGGCCAGAGGATACGGGGAAAGCAGGCCCATCGTGTTCCCCGAAAAGAAGCCGGAAGATTATGCAAAGAACAGGAGGGTCGTCCTCAGGATAGTCATGCCCGGGTAAATCACTCTCTTCCCGGGTTCTCCCCCATGATCCAGTTGAGGATGAGCTCCTCGGGCATCCTGTTCATATTAAACTTCGAAGGTATGGAAGAGGGATTCAGATGGCAGATGAACTCCCCTTCATCTATCCCCAGGATGTGATATGCCGCCTCATCCCCCTCCAGCTCCCCGCACTTTGCAAACCTGACTCTCCCCTCCATAATGAACATAAAACAGTCCTTCTCATCAGGAATTTCCACCATCCATGGGGCTTCGGAGGATGAAAGGAACTGTATAAGTGTGGCTATGGGAAAGGCCCTGACGCTCCCGTACAATCTGGGGGTATCGGTGTCCATCACCTCCCTGAATGCCCTGTAGAAATTGGAAAATAGAACCGGTTTCCTCAGGAGCCTGGTCCTGGAAAATCGGAGCACGAACCTGTCTATATAAGCATCCTCGAGACCGGTAATGACGATGGTGGGAACATTGTACCGGACGGTAAGCTCCGAAAGGAGGGACAGTCCCGACATGCCCGGAAGATTCACATCTAAAATCAGCAGATCCGGAACGAAGAAATTCTGCATGAAGTCCTCCACGGATGTGAAAGATACAACCTGTGCATCCGGTTCTATCTGACCTATGTACTCCCGATAGAGCTCCACAAGGTCCGGATCATCCTCTATTACCAGAACCCGCATTACGCTCCACCCTGTATTCCAGCTTCTGAAGAAGTTCTTCGAGGGTATCGCTGTCGTAGGTCGGCATGGTGAATGCCATGTAGTAGCGGTCGAACAGCCTGTTTCCAAAGGCCTGTCTCAGTTCGGGGTACTTGTTCAGGAGTATCCTGGCCAGCCCGGATTTTATACCATTCGTAAAGAAGGCGGGAGATTCCCTGGGGGGGAGCTCTACCTTGGCCATTATATAGTATCTGTTCACCGTGTAGTCGATCAGCCGTCCCTTTATTCGCTCCATGGCCTCCCTCAGGTAATCACCCACAACATCCTTTATCTCTTCAACATACGCATCCTCCATGGGCCGGGCGAATGGCCAGACGAACAAGTACTTGAAGTCCCCAATCACATATCGAAATTTCATCGCCTCCGAAAATTATAAAGCGTGTTAAAACCTAACATTTCGCCTTAAATTATTCGAGCACTTTGACTTTTAAATTTTCTGGAATTTTATGTAGAAAATATAGCTTCCTTCGACCGAATGCTTTGAGATTAAAATTTTAGCATGTTAAATGTTCAGGTGTTGCTCCACACATTTATGCTCGCCCAGGTTCCCCCACAGGGGCAGGTAATAGCAATTGCACTGAGCATCCACGGGGAGGCATACATTCAGCCACCGGAGATACCAATATACACAACACTCGTTCCCCTGCAGGAAATAAAGAAGGGTAGCGTAATCAGGATAGAGCCGAAATCGATGGTGGTCTTCAACATCGATGGCAACATAATCAGACTGTTCGGACCCACCACCATAAAGATAGAGGAAATAGGCAGAGAGAAGGGCATAAGGCTCATAGATGGAAGAATATACGGAAACTTCAAAAGGCCTTTCAAACTAAAAACCAACAGAGTCTCTGCAGTCATAAGGGGAACAAAGGTTTCGGTGATAAAGAAAGAGCAGGAAGTATGGAAGGTCATAAAGGGAACGATTGATGTGGAGGGGATGGGGCCTCTGGAAGAAGGAAAGCAGTTGAATCCGGATAAAGGTAGAATAGAAAAGCTGGTTCTGGATTCCATCGACCTTCTAAATCTGGCCTTAGATGCACGGGGCCAGGATACCATTCCTCCAGCAATCAAAATCGAGAAAACCGATGTCACCAGCAGGAAATCCTACGCCTTCAGGGTATCCACAGAGCCTGGAGCGGTAATAAAATTCGAGGGCAGAAGATATACGGTCGATTCCACAGGCGAGATAACGCTCCGGACCACCCTGAAAAGGCAAATCAATTACCTTACCCTCACAGTGATGGACAGCGCAGGAAATATGACGAGGGCGGGTTTTCTGGTGAAGCTGGACACGGTTCCTCCCCGCATCAGCATACCGCTGAAGAGCGGTCTGTACAGTAAAATTCCCAGGACGGCAATACCGATAGAAGGGGAGCCGGGGACGATAATAAAGCTCCACAATGGCAAACAGAAGGAAATTCCCTCCTTTGGACACCTTGAAGAGATGGTGAGCCTCGATCCCGGAGAAAACAGGATAACCATTACGGGCCTCGACGAGGCCGGGAATACAACACGAAAGGAAATCAGGTTCATCTTCGACAATACGATACCCTCCATAGCTGTAATAAGTCCTTCCGATACTCTCACCAACAGGAGCAGTATAACTCTGAAGCTCAGGGTTGTGGACGATAGGCTGAAGGGGGTGGTGGTGAACGGAAAAGTGGTTCCGGTAACCAACGGAATGGTCGTGAAAACCATTTCCCTGAAAGAGGGGAGAAATGTCATCCAGATATACGCCGTGGACAGCGCGGGCAATATCTCCTCCACAATCATACATGTGGTAAGGGACACGAAACCTCCTCTCCATAAAAGTGAACTTAAGGTGGACACCTATCAGACCATAACGGGGAAGGCCAAGCCCGGTTCCATGGTATTCATAAACGGAAATCCCGTACCGGTTTCCCCCGATGGAGAATTTTCCTACAGGGTCCAGCTACATAAGGGTAAAAACATAGTGATAATAAGGGTGGTGGATATGGCCGGGAATGAAACAGTGGAGAAGAAAATAATAGAAGTTCCCTGATGCCGGATAGATTCTTCCTGACCAACACCGTAATCATATTCGCCATAGGTCTGGGCTATTCCTATTTCTTCGGTTATCAGAACAATGTAGAGAACTTCCTCTATTCCATGGCCTACAGGGCCGAGCCCCTGAACACGGACAACATAGTGATCATCGATCTGGACGACAGGACCCTTCAGAATGTGGGAAGATGGCCCATTCCAAGGGAATATTACAGGAAAATTCTGGAGAAAGTGTCCGGCAGCGATGCCATCGTGTTCGACATAATTTTCTCAGAGGCCTCCACCGGAGATTCGATCATACTTCCCATGCTGGATTCCCTGAGAGAGAAAATCATCATGCCAATAGTGATAAACGACACGCAGATTATATGGCCGAACCCGAGGATAATAAAGAAAATCAAATACCTGGGAACCTCCTCCATTATCGTGGAAAACAACGGATTCGTCTTCAGAGTTCCGTCGATAGAAAAAGCAGGGAAGATGATGGTATATTCGATTTCACTGCTGGCGGCTCATGTTCATTCGGGTATAGAGCCCTACGAAATCGTAAAGCGATATGGGGACATCCTGTACTTTTCCATTCCCCTGAAGAAACCACAGAAAATCAGTGCATGGGATTTTATAAACTCGGAGGATACATTCGACCTTCGCAATAAAATAGTCTTCATAGGATCATCCGCCATAGGGGTTGGCGATTTCTTCACCCTCCCGAACGGCCAGATCGTCCCCGGGGTGGAAATCCATTCGTATGTTACGGCATCCATACTGAACGATAAAATCAAGAGAATAGCTGATCCACTGCAGATGTTAATCATATACCTGCTCCTTTCCATCATGCTCCTGCTAATATTCAACGAACTGCCCTTCATAGTATGGTTCCCCGTGGCCCTGATATACGCCATCTCCATCCTGGTGGTCCAGAGGATAAACCTGGAGAAAGACCTGCTGACACCTGGCTTCTTCTTCCTGCTTCCGGTAATATACATCTTTCCAGCCTATACGGTCAGGTTCCACATAAAGGTGCTCAACAGGACCCTCGATATGTTCAGAAAACTGGCCCGGAGAATAGCATTGGAGGAGGAAATACCCGACAGATTTCCCTCCACGAAGGACATATACACGATGGACTATCAGGACCTTATGGAGAACATGCAGTACATCAGCGACTACATAAACAAGGAGATACACCTCATTAGCAAACTATCCGACACCCTCAATGTGGGAATAATGATAGAAAACAGGAGTGGAAATGTACTGTATATGAACAGGTTTTTCAGGAGCGTCGCTCCGGACAGGGAGGATCTTTCGAAGGACCAGATGGAAAAGGATGGAAGATTCTACAAGGTGGACCGGTTCGATTTCGAACACTTCAGGATATACACCATTGCCGACATCACCCATCAGGAAAGGCAGGCCAGGGATTACCATCTTCTATTCAGGATGCTCAACCACGAGATTCGAACACCCCTGAATATAGTGGTGGGATACTGGGATATTCTCAAAGTCAGGGGAAAACTGGATGAAAATGCCATGCAGAAGATAGACAGGGCCATAGAGACCATATCCACCATACTGGACAACTTCACCATAATCGCAAAGAGCAGGGCGGGGCTCATAACTGCGGTACAGGAAAGGGTGGAGATATCCGGAATGGTCAGCGAGATACTCGAGAGGCTGAGAGGCTCGTATCCGGGAAAACCCGAAATCAGGATGAACTGCAAACGCCTCGAGGTTCATACGGACCCCATACTCGTGAGGATTATTCTCAAGAACATCCTGGAAAATGCTCTTAAATACGCAGAAAGCATCATATCTATAGAATGCAGTGACAACAGAATCTCCGTGGCCAACGATACAGAGGTGTCGGCAGAGGAAATCAAGGCCCTGTCAGAACCATTTCGCAGGGGAGACAATGTAATGGGGAAAAAGGGCATAGGGCTGGGAATGACCATAATCAGGGAGCTGGTAAACGCCCTTGGAATAGAAATGAGGATAGAGGATGCCCCCGAGGTGGGGGGCATAAGGATAACCCTTATATTCCCAGAACCTTCAGAACAACCTGAATCAAACCAACGGCAAATCCGATAGGGATACCCAGCAGTTCTATCGTCCTGAACTCCCTCTTCATCATACCGAAGACCAGTTCTTCCATCTCATCCACGCTGTATCCCATGATCCTCTCCAGAACTATGGATCTGACATCTATCTTCTCCACCAGCCCCTCTATCACATCCACTATCCTATCGAAAATGGCATCTATGAAGTCCTCGATGAACCTCCTGACATCAATGTATTCCTCAAGGCGGCGCCTCGGATTACCTATGGGCTCCGCGCTCAATCTGTCCAGACTCTCCCCTATCACCCTCTCCACCTGCGGGCTGGTCAGAATGCGGGCGAGGACTTCCCTGATTTCCCCTGCATACCTTTCGTACAGGCCTCCGAGAATGGGCTTATCCCTGTTTCGCTCATAGGCGCCGTCCATCCACTCCATAGCCTTCTGCCTCAGACTGTCAATCAGCCGGGGAGAGACAACTTCTGAAATCCTCATGCGGGATAGATTCCCTGCAAGGGAAATCACATCCTGGCGGACGAACTGAACCATCCTGCCCAAAGCCTCCACGAATTGTTTCTCGTCTATATAGCGGGATATGGGATTCTTCAAGAACCTTTCCACTTCCCTCTTCACATCCTCTACTATGGTGGAATCGGTCTCTATCCTGTTGGCCAGATTTTCTATGTATTCGGACACTTTGCTCTCCAGATCCAGAAAGAATTTGGCAATCTCTATACCCAGCTGGATCAAGAAATTGGACCTCTCCTTAACCGCCTCTATTATGAGCTTAGACAGTCGACTCCTGAATGCCGGATCCCTGAGCTTGTCGGCAAAAGCCTCTATCAGCCTGTCGCTTATCTCTACAGAGCGCGGATAGATGTCGTAGATGCTCTTATCCCTGAAAGCGTTGTAAAGGGAGGAAAGGGCTCTATCGTCTATCCTGTCCAGCAGACGAGCTACCATCTCCTCTATATCCCTGTTGCCGAACACTTCTCCCACAGTCTTCTGCGAGAATTCGTGGATCATCTTCCCGGAGTATTCCTCGAGCCACCTCCTGATTCTTCTGTACCGGTTTTCATCAAGGAACTCCCCGAGGGGCTTTTCCACGATGCCCTTCATAACCCTGTCCAGGAACCGGATAACCGCTGTGTGATTGTTCATGTAGTAATCCAGAATAAACTGGCGGAGTCGGGGGTAATTGGCCCCGAGCAGTTCCCTCAGAGACGGATAATCCCTGTCCAGCTCCCCCAGAACAAACTGTACGAGACTATCCTTGATCTCCCTCTTTCTCTTATCCTCCGTCAGATACTCCTTGATCAGCTGTGCATTGACCAGTTCCCTCTCCACCGTAGTGGCGAGGTTCTCCGCAATCCTGTCCCTGGACTTGGGGACGAGCCCCTGCCATTTAAACAGAAGGAGATTCACGGGCTTCTTCGGATTGAAAATCATCCAGATGGCAAGCATATTGGTCATATAACCTATGAAGGCACCCACCGTGGGAAAGATGAGATAGGACACGAACGGCACGATTCTGGCCGCCAGGACCTCCAGGACCACGAGCAAAAGCAGGAGCCAGAGAATCCAGTCCTTCAACAACCTCGCACCCATGCCAGAAATTTAAAGGATTAACCGGTATAATTCCTCCTCCCGAAGGAGGAATCATGGAAAACATGTGCCACAGTAGATTCAGAATCGGAACCCCCAAATTTCCTATCCATCAGGGAGGGAAAATTATCCCCATCAAAGAATCAAATTGAGGAAACTACCAGCGGGACTTCCATCCCCACTTCCGGAATATCTCCTCCACCTCCCGGGATTTGAGAAATCGATAAAATTCCCTGACCAGGGGCCTTTCTTTCCCCTTCGCAGTCATGGCAATGGCGCAGTCCCTGTACACCACATATCTATCAGATACGGGGACATAATCGGCTATATCCGGATTGGAAATCTGCCAGATATTCCATATGAGCCAGGCATCTATAGTGGTATCATTCAGCCACCTCCTCTTCGCATCCGCGCTGTTTCGAGCGTGGTACACGATATTCCTGCGAAACTTTCTGATTGTCTCGATATCACCGTTTCGTCCGGCCATATCCTCCCACAGCCCCGTCTGACCGGCCCCATCGACGACCATAATGCGAACTCCGGGACGGAGCAGGTCCGGAAAATCCTCTATACCCAGCGGATTACCCTTTCTCACCAGAATACCCGATGGGCGAAGGTACAGGGGATAAATTGTACTCTCAACTATGGAACCTCCCATCGACCATACGAAGCTCTGCATCATGAATTCAGCACCGCTGTAAATGAGATCCGCATTCCTTCTGGCATCTTCCATCCACTTATCCGAAGGTCCTCTGACAACCACTACAGTGACATTATGGCGTCTGCCGAAGATTTCCGCGGCCTCCCGCATGGGAGGGTAAGGACCGCCCGGACCATATACATATATGGTGTCCCCTCCCCACAGGGGCATAACCACCACGAAAATCGGAAAAATCCTAAGAAACCTCATACCTCTTCATCTCCTCGTCCATAATCTTCCTGAACTCCTCCACGAACCCCTCGACGGGAAGGTCCCACCTGTGGCCATCCCTTCTCCTCTGAACCTCCACAAGACCTTCCGCCGCCTTCCTTCCCACCACAATCTTGAAGGGAATCCCTATCAAATCGGCATCCTTGAACTTGACACCGGGCCTCTCATTCCTGTCGTCCCACATAACCTCCACACCTGCCTTCCAAAGCTCATCGTAGAGCCGGGGAGCCACACCGGATTCCTCATTGATTTCGACTATTATGGCATGGAATGGGGCAATCGAAAGGGGCCAGATTATCCCATTCTCATCATGGTAAAGCTCGATGGCGCTGGCCATTATTCTGCCCAGACCGATTCCGTAACTTCCCATTATTATGGGCCTGCGCTTCCCGTCCCTGTCCAGGAAAGTGGCCCCCATGGATTCGGAGTACCTCGTACCCAGCTTGAAAATATGGCCAATCTCTATGGCATTGACCACTCTGATATTCCCACCGCACTCCCTGCACACATCTCCCTCCTTCACCTTCCTTATATCGTAGTAGGCATCCAGCTCCAGATGTCCGTTGTATCCCACATAGTGGTAATCCCTCTCGTTTGCCCCTATAACGGCATTCTTAACATACTTCACCGATTCATCCGCAATGATTTTGACCCCCTCCAGTCCGTGGGGTCCGATAAATCCGGGGTACGAACCAAGCCGGATGATTTCCTCATCCGTTGCATAAAGGGGCTTTCCTCCCAGGAGCGAGGAGAGCTTCTCCTCGTTGACCTCGTAATCCCCCCTTATCAGGATCAGATATGGGACATCGTTGACATAGTAGAGGATGCTCTTTATGATATGCTCCGGACCCACCCTGAGGGAGCGGGCCACATCCTCCACTGTCGTCAGACCGGGGGTGTGGACCTTCTCGAAATTCTTATACTGGGATTCTGCATAATCGGGCACATCCGCCACCGCCACCTCCGTATTGGCGGCATATCCGCACGACTCACAGATGGCGAGTTCATCCTCCCCCGCATCCGATACCACCATGAATTCCTCCGACTGCTTCCCCCCCATCAGGCCGGAAGACGCCTTAACATGAACGAACCTGAGGCCGGCCCGGGTAAAGATGCGTATATAGGCCTCCCTGTGCTTTTCGTAGGCCTCGTCCAGGCTGTCCCAATCCGCATGGAGGGAGTAGGAATCCTTCATCAGGAACTCCCTCACCCTCAGCAGACCCCCCCGGGGTCGGGGCTCATCGCGGAACTTGGTCTGCACCTGATACCATATCTGGGGAAGGTCCTTGTAGGAATGGATGAACTTCCTTGCAATCTCCGCAATCACTTCCTCGTGGGTGGGGGCAAGGGCATAATCCTTCCCCTTCCTGTCCTTGAGGCGAAACATGTCATCGCCAAAGGCCTCCCACCTGCCAGACTCCTCCCACAGGTCGGCAGGAGTAAGGGCTGGCATGAGCAATTCCTGTGCCCCTATTCTGTCCATTTCCTCCGTTATAATGCGGTAAATCTTCTTCATCACCCTCCAACCGAGGGGAAGGAATGTGTATACACCCGCCGCTATCTGCTTTATATAACCACCCCTCAGAAGAAGCCTGTGGCTGATATTCTCGGCATCCCTGGGATCCTCCCTGAGGGTGGGAACGAGGGCCTTGCTCAGCTTCATAGGATGAAATTTTACAGACCGCCTCCCTTCAGATAAAAAGCAGTTCGAGAGCCACCAGAATCAGAAAGAGAATCACAAAGACAGGAGTCAGATCCATTTTCCTGTACTCGTAGGGCCCAATCTCAAAATAGTCCCCGGAGCTTTCCACCCTATCCACATTGGAGCACACAACGAGGGTATAATCGGGCGAATGATAGCAACCGGTCTGCATGAAAGTGATACTGCTTCCCCTCAGAATCTCCCCCGATGGGGACACGAGGGACACCTCCCCGGGAAAATCCATCCTCTGGCCGGCCCATACATGATAAACCCGCACGCTCCCCGCAAAGGAAAGGACTGTCTCTCTGAACCACCTGAGGAGGGGCGGATTGAGTATCACCTGCTCGAGGGGAATGCCCACGAGCAGAAGATTATCCACCGTAATATAGGGCTTTCCCCGAAACAGAACCACGCTGTCCAGAATAACCCCCTGGAATCTGTAGTGATGGGCAACAGTGTGGGGAATCTCGGGAAGAGTTCCAAAGTATATCACTCTCCTGCCAGAGGCGAGCAGATTCCTGAGCCTCTCCTTCTGCCCCGAGGCCAGGACAACATCCCCATCCGGACCCACAGACCCGAAGATACCCTCGGACAGTCCCTCAAGGAGCCTCCTGTCCAGCCCATCGGCCACAACCGAGGCGGATACCCCTCCCCTGCCTCCGGAGTACGAATAGAATACATTATCGAAATCATGGGCATCCGGAGGAAACAGGACGAACTCCACCGGTCCGCTCCCCAGAGCGGAGGCATAAACCACACTGTCGGCCTTCAGTACTGCAAGGATGCTATCCCCCCTCCTGACTTCCAGATACTCCCCTCCCCTGACGCGGACCTTTGCGCTGTCTCCCTTCCAGGAAACCTCCAGTATAGCACCGGGGTTTTCGACAGGCTTCACCTGATGCTTCAGGAAGTCGGAAGTATCTCCGATACTCGTCTTTTGAAAATCGCTCACGAGCAGTGTCGAAGAGTCCCGGTAGGAATCCAGGATGGAGCGGCTCAGGGGATAGAGCAGGCTGTCCGGAAACCTCTCATAGGGCCTGATGGAAAGATAGATTACCTCCGCATGTGGAAATGAGGATAGAATCTCTTCCACCTGATGAGCGTACGGGGACATGGAAGCAGAAACATCCACCACTATCCTGCCGGGTAATCTGCCGCGAATCGTGTAGGGGCCGGCGGCAAACAGAATAAGGGAGAATATTGCAAAGCTTCTGATAAAGGCGAGGAGAGGGTCCTGAATCCTCCTGAGCCCCTTCTGCTGCTGAACGCTCTTCCTCAGAAGTCTCACATAGGGAAAGGGCCTTCTCCTGCGCATCAGACTGGATATAAGGTGTATGATCAGAGGAAGCAGTGAAAGGGGAAGCAGGTACAGAAAAACCGGATTGGTGAAGTTCATCGGTTAATAATCTTAATCCACATCACAGGAAGAGCACGGGCGGCATCGGATTCGGGAAACCCACTACCCCGGTATCACCTTCATGTACACAGTTCTGGTTCTGGGACCATCGAATTCGCAGAAGAAGATGGACTGCCATGTCCCCAGTATCACATCTCCATCCTCCACGATCAAATTGACGCTACTTCCCACGAGGGAAGCCTTAATATGACTGTCGGAGTTCCCCTCCAGATGCCTGTACTGTCTGCTCTCCGGCACATAATCGTTCAGATAAGCAATTATGTCGGTCCTCACGGACGGGTCCGCCCCCTCGTTTATGGTAACACCGGCGGTGGTGTGGGGAACATAGACCACCAGGATGCCCGATTCCACACCGCTCCTGCGAACGAAATTCCGCACCTCATCCGTTATATCCACAAATTCATTCCTCCTGCGCGTCCTGACGGTTATCTTTCCGAGCATGGCCCGCTCCTCTGAGGGGAAATTATAAAGAGGGGGGATGCCCCCTCAAAAGGAATCTACTTCACGACGGGCTTTGGAGTTTCCGGTGTGGAAGGAGGGAGAACGGGTAGAGTTCTGGCATATTCGGGGATCTCCCCCGTCAGACTTTTGAGGAAAGCCACTATCTTGTTGATCTCATCATCCTTCAGGTTTATACCGAGCTGGGTCTGGCCCATGATGCGGACAGCTTCGTGCAGGTCCCACACCTTCCCATCGTGGAAATAGGGGTATGTCATGGCCACATTCCTGAGGGAAGGCACCTTGAAGACGAACTTATCGGACTTCTTCTTGGTAATCTCGAAGCGCCCCTGATCCTCCGTGGGGTAGGGCTTGAATATTCCTATCTTGGAGTACATTCCACCACCCACAGCAACACCATTATGACAGCTCACGCAACCTTTGCTGATAAACAGCTTCAGCCCCTCCTTCTCCTCCGCAGTCAGGGCATTCTTATCCCCCTGAAGGAACTTATCGAAACGGGAGGGGGTCACCAGGGTCCTCTCGAAAGCGGCGATGGCTTTTGCAATATTGTCGTAGTTGACGGGATCCTCCTGTCCGGGGAACACTTTCTTAAACAGCTCCACATACTGGGGGATACTCTTTATCCTATCCACCGCGAACATGGAATCGGGAACGGCCATCTCCACGGGATTGAGAATGGGGGCCTTGGCCTGCTCCTCAAGGTCCTTTGCCCTTCCGTCCCAGAACTGGGCTATATGGAATCCGGCATTGAGGACTGTGGGAGCATTTCTGGGACCCAGCTGCCACTTGTGGCCTATGGAGGTTTCCTCGTTGTCCACCCCGAAAGTGGCAAGGTTGTGGCACGAATTACAGCTTATAAAACCGCTCAGAGACAGGCGGGGGTCGTAATATAACATCTTCCCCAGTTCCACCTTTTCTGGAGTCGTGGGATTATTGGGGGGGGCGGGCATCTGCTCGGGTAGAGGCTTGAATAACTTCTGGGCCTTCTTCAAAAGCGCATCATCGGCATCCTCCGCAGAGAGCCTGCTGGAAAAGACGGCGATCGTGGAGGCGGTCCCCACGAACATCACAACCGCTACAAATCTCCTCAAAGCATCCATATTCATCCCTCCGGATTTAAAGAATCTTCGAAAGTTTAAAGTTATTGCAAATAATTTGCAAGTCAGTGCTCCTCATCTTCCTCGTATTCTTCATGCCCGTCCATCTGAATCTGCCCCTGCTGACCGCCTGTGAGTTCCGTATGGCGGATTTTACCCCCATAGCTTCCCGCATTCGAAAGAGTCCCCAGAGAAGCGAGGGACAGGACGAAAGTGATGCCAAGGAAGATTTTATAAATCAAATCCTCCAGCTTCCTGAAGAAGAGCAGAAAGAAGGTTATGAGGGAAGATATTCCGAGGAAAAGGGTGGTATAAAAAGCAAGCTCCGCCGCTTCCTCATGCTTCTCGAGATACGCCTCGGAAATTCCGGGCAGATGTTCCACGATTTCCTCAGCACTGTGTCCGGACAGATATACGAATATCACTGCAAAACCGGCCAGTATAAAGGAAAACAGGCCTGCTCCCACGAGGGACCTGTTCTTCCTGAAGAGTCCAAAGAGGAACAGCAACAGCCCCAGCCCTATCCAGAATAGTGGGGCATGATTGAAAACCAGATGCAGACGCACCGCGCTCATGTATCACCTCCTGTTTTGCAAAACTTTAATCGGAACTCGAATCCTTCCCATACAGCTCTTTCATCAGAGATTCCTTGAGGGACTCGAGGCGCTCGTACTCGGCCCTCATCAGTTCCTCCACATCCGCCACCCCGATTTCCATCGCTTTAGTGTATATCCCTTCCACTATGCTGGAGTGCATGATGTCGAAGAACTCTTCCACCTCCTGTGGGGTAAAAGTCTCTTCCATCGAGGGAACCATTTCGGTGAATTCCTCCAGCGTTAGATATCCCCTCTCCATTACCATATCCATGTACTTCCGATAGAGCCTGTTCATCGGGTTAAGTATAAGGCAGGAAAGGGTGAATTTCAAATGGACATCTGCAGAGCATTAAAATTTCCCGGGATGTTGAACAGATGTCCTGTATGCGGTAATCGTCTTCATGTAAAGGTCTATAAGTGCACCAACTGCGGAACGGAAGTATCCGGACTATTTCCGCAGAACGAATTCTCTCTTCTGAACGAAGAGCAGATGAAATTCCTGCGCATATTCCTCAGGTCGAGGGGCAACCTCTCGGAAACCGCCAGATATTTTGGAATCTCCAACCCAACCGCCCGAAACAGACTGGAGGGCATACTGAGGGTCCTCGGCCTGGACGAGCCCATAGGAAGCGATGGGGAAAGCCTGAGCAGGAAGGAAATCCTGGATATGCTCGAGAGGGGAGAAATCAGTGTGGACGAGGCGGAGAGGCTCCTCAAGAGGGCAAGGTAAGTCAATCCGGAGTGCAGTGGAGCAATCTGGATATCCTGTACGCATTGTAGGAGGACCATAGATATACCGCCGGAAGAAGAACATACCCCACCTTCAGGGTCAGGGAAGCGAAAGCCAGAATCCAGACGAAGAACATTATAAAAGCCCCCGCATAATCCCCATTATAAACCTGCCCCATTCCCGGAAATATGAGGCTCAGGAAAGCGGCCACACGGGGCCTTATCCGGCAATCATCTCCACTTCCACCGGAAGTATTCATCGATTCCCTCCCCTATATCCACAGCAATGGAGTCCCTGTAAGCGGGATCCAGAAGTTTCCTCACTTCCACAGGGTTCGACATGTACCCCAGCTCCACGAGAACGGAGGGGCTGTAAATCCTGCGAAGCACATGGAAGTTGGCCTGACGGACCCCCCTGTCCATGGTGTACTTCTTCAGGTGCCTGTGGATGAAAAGGGCCAGCTGACGGGAATCCTCTAAAAACTCGCTCTGAAGGACATCCCCCAGTATAAATCCCACTTCCCCTCCCGCCATCTCGAGGGCATCATCGGGATAGTTCTCCAGCAGTTCCACAGCCCTGCGGGTCGTGGCCTTCCGGAGGGTGAGGAAGTAGGTTTCCAGCCCGCGGGCCAGGGTATCGCTCATAAAATTGCAGTGCAGGCTTATGTATATCTTTTCCTTTGCCCTGATGGAATTGGCCAGGTCAGCCCTCTCGAACAGGGTTATGAATGTATCCCTGTCCCTGGTGAGGTACACCCTGTAGCCCTTTTCTCTGAGTATATCCGCAAGCCTGAGGGCAACCGCAAGGTTTATATCCTTCTCCTTATAGCCATATACACCGATGGCACCGAAGTCCTGCCCCCCGTGGCCCGCATCCACCACCACAGCAAAGACCCTCCGCGAATAGAGAACCAGCGTATCCCCCGTGTATTTCCAGAAGGCAAAGGAGGGCCCCTTTTCTAGGCGATACCCGTACAGTCCCGACCTGCGAACCCTGTAAAAATCCGCCTCCGGAATAGCAGAGGAATCGAGCATCCGGATAATTAGATGGTCTCCGCTGTCCTCCACCGACTGAACGGGGAAAACGACCACACTATCGGAAAGGGCCAGCAGAATCGAAATCATATTATCCTGTTCTCCAGCTCGCCCACTCCATCCACCTCCAGCCTCACCGTGTCTCCCCTCGAAAGGAAGCGGTTCACCTCCACACCGGCGCACCCCGGAAGGGTCCCGGTTCCCAGAATTTCCCCTGGATAGAGGGTTTCCTCCGTGGAAGCATATTCCACCATAGCCCCCGGGGAATGGGCCGGATTCTTCGTGGAACCCTCGCACCACTGCTCACCATTTACCAGAACCCTTCCCCTCAGCTCCTCGAATCGGGGAAGGATTTCGTCGGCGGTGGCCACATCGAGGGATATACCGGTGGCAAAGTTCTTCGCCTTCACCACAGGCCCGAAGGGACTTTCCCTGTACTCCTTCACCTGCATATCACGGGCGGTAAAATCGTTGAGGACCACGAATCCTCCTATAGCATTCAGGGCCTGTTTTCCCTTTGCGTTTCGCACCTCATCCACGATCACCAGACCAATCTCCAGCTCATAGTCCAGGAAGTTCGTATAGGATGGGTATGGTACATCCCTTCCGCTTTCGTAGAACTGGTTGTGGTTGCCCATGTAGTACACGGGAACCTCGTAGAACATGGGGGGAGGCTTTATGGGAAAGCGTCCCGTAATCCTCTTCATGAGAGAAACCGTCCTGTACTTTCCCGGCATGAACCTTCTGAGCAGACCCACCACGGAATTCACATAGTGCTCCTCCCAGAGCATGAAATCCCTGAAGGACCTCACCTGAAATGGGATTACGAACCTGTCTATACTCTCCTCCATCTCATCAGAAGCCTCCTTCAGCCTCTCCAGGACATGCCGTCGAAAATCCTCCTGCCTGTATCTGGCGAGAAACCGGAGCACGCTGGTGCCTGTCTCCGGATCCCTGCATCCCATAAGCATCAGGGGAATCCACCTGCCCTCCTTATAGAGAGCGACGGAGACGCTTCCGTCCTTAAGAACTGCCCTTCTTACTTTCATTCTGCTCTATCTCCCTTAAAAACTCCAGAATGGCATGGGTAAAGGCTTCCGGCTCCTCCAGAGCACTGCTGTGCCCTGCCCCCTCTATTATCACCAGCTTCGCATGGGGAATCAGCTCCTTCAGACGTCTGGCCTCCTCCACAGTCCTCGCTATATCCTGATCCCCCACTATAATCAGAACGGGGATCCTTATATTCTTCAGTTCATCCACCACGGACTTCCGGTTGAATATGGCCCAGGCGATCTTGTACGATGCATCCCTGTCCAGTTTATACCACTTCTCAACATACTCATCTATGATATGCCTGCGGGAGGGGTCCTCCAGGATCTTCTTTCCAAAGAGGACCTTCACTATTCCCTTTTCCACAGCCTTCGGTCCGATGAGTTTAAAGAGGATGGCCATAAGACCCCACTTGATCTTCTTCAGAAAAGTCTCTGCCTCCGCCGATGTTTCCGCAAGGATGAGGGATTTAAGGAGTCCCGGCTGCCGTGCGGCTATCCTCATACCGATAAAGCCCCCCATGGAAAGACCAACCCAGTGGCAGGGCTTTTCTTCGCATCCCATCTTCTTCAAAAACTCCACAGCATCCAGATACAGTTCGTCCATATCGTATCCATCGGGTGTGGCCTCGCTCCTGCCCTGCCCCCTCCAGTCGAATGTTATGACCCTGTACCTGTCCTTCAGCTTCTCCACCTGATAGCGAAACATATCCCCATCCATGAGGAATCCATGGGAAAAGACGATGGTCTCATCCCCCCGACCGTGCTCCTCGTAGTAATACTTCGCACCCCTTATCTCGATATACGGCATGGGGAAATTATAAAGAAAGTGGAATCTTCCACCCCGCATCCCCCTCACTGCACACACCCCCACAAATCCTTTAAAATTTCTACCGCCCGGTGGGGTAGCTCAGTCGGTAGAGCACGGGACTGAAAATCCCGGTGTCGGCGGTTCGATTCCGCCCCCCACCACTTCCGATTAAAATTTCTCCGTGTCCATATCCGCCGTTCTGGTCGATTATAACAGCTGGCCCCTGGTGAAAAGCGTCCTGGGGAATCTGCCCCCCGGTGTGGAAAAAATCGTCGTGGACAATGCATCCCGCAATCCCCCACCCCCGCACGAACTGGAGGGAATAAAGTACATAAGGAACAG
>JALSOK010000008.1 GCA_026986535.1 Caldifarciminota bacterium | reverse complement strand
CAGATACACGAAAGCCGCGCTCTCATCCACGGGGGAGGTGTTTATGGCTTCTATATCCCCTGCTTTTATGCCCGGTTCCGAGGGGACCATCTTTGCAGTGCCACGGGTATAACCCATGGAAATCCCGTTCCTCTTCCATCTCTCTGGCAGGAGCTTGCTTTCTGGTTCGGGGAACCTTTACTTTCTCCTCCTGGCATTTCTGCTGCCTCCCTTTACACGATTTTAAGTGTATGTTCCGAAGGCGGGATGGTCTATTTGCATCTCTGGATGTTGCCCGTTTCTCTCCTTTGATTCTGGAATCTGCCTGGCGGGTGGATTCATGACCGCTCTCTTTTCGGACTTTAAAATATCCCGGTGGTGCTGGTGCTGGTTGCCCTTTCTCCACTTGTGGATACACTGCTCGTAATCGAGGGGATTTACACCGGGGAGGAGGGGGATATTCCCGTGTATATGGCTGCCGCATCCGGGGATACGATGTTCGTTTCCAGCGGCAGGGATGTGTTCCCTTTTTACCTCGTAGATGGTGCTGTTCGCCCTGGTACACCCTGGAAGTCCCCAGTTGCTTTCGACGACATACTCCTGTGGAATGGAAGGCTCTATGCCCTCTGCAGGGGTGAAGAGAGGGTTTACATCTTCACTCTGGAGGGCAGGCCTGTGGATTCCGTGGTGGTTCCGTGGAGGTACATGGAGCAGTCCCTTTATCTGTTTGCCATGTCCGGTGGTGTTTATGTGGAGCTGGTGGGGGATTCCTCCTATTCCATTACCGGCGCAGGGGCCGTCCCCGATCCCGTGCCCATTGGCTTCGCTTCCGGAAAAAACAGAAGGCTCGTGGTGGGGTACGGTGCGAAGAGGTATCCACTTCCCGGGGATGTGGTATCCGCATCCTTCATCGGGCAGGATGGAGAGGGAAACCTGTACCTCCTGCTGGAGAAGGATTCTGCTTCGGCCATCTGGATGGGGATGGGTCTGCTGGGGCCGGATGGGATCCGGGTGGAATGGCTGGGAAAGTTTAGTATGGAGGGTTATATGCCTCAGGTGGCAAGAGTTTCGCCTGATGGAAGGCTGTTCCTGTTTATACCTGCTGATTCCGGTCTAAGGGTTATAGTTTTCAGACCTTAGATTGCCAGCTGCACTCCGGTGGGCTTTATAATTTCCAGCGTCGGGAGGTTTGTTCCGATTGAAAGGTGATTCATATATTGCATGGAGGACAGAGGATACTTTAAAATTTTCAGGCCCAGCCCCGGTAGCTCAGCAGGATAGAGCGGCGGCTTCCTAAGCCGAAGGTCGGGGGTTCGAATCCCTCCCGGGGCGCCTTTAAAATTGTGAGGCCGTAGCTCAATATGGCAGAGCGGCGGATTCCAAATCCGCAGGTTGGGGGTTCAAGTCCCTCCGGCCTCGCCATTTAATAGAACCAAGGGAGGTTGTGAGCGATGCGAATCATCATAGCTCTCGAGTGTACAGAATGCGGAAGGAGGAACTACACCACCACGAAGAGGAGGGATAATCGGACGAAGATGGAGATTCGCAAGTACTGTAAGTTCTGCAGAAAGCATACCGTTCACAGGGAAAAGAAGGTGTAAATGCCATGACCAATCCTGTGAAGTTTATACAGGAGTCCATCGAAGAGCTCAAGAAGCTCACCTGGCCCAGCAGGGAGTCTGTAATAGTTGGTACTGTCGCTGTATTTGTGTTTTCTGCATTCTTCGTCTTCTATACCATGCTGATAGATTTCGTCGCATCGAGGGTTATAAACTTTATCGTGATGCTGCTTACATAGAGGGGAAGAAGATGGCCGGAAACCACGAGATGGAGGAAAAGGTCTGGATAGTTTTCCAGACGATCTCCGGCAGGGAGAAGAAGGCAAAGGAGGCTCTGGAGAAATTCATCGAGGAAAGCAATCTCGGTGATAAAGTGGAGAGGGTGCTCGTGCCCGTAGAGACTGTCGAAAAGACCAGGGAGGTCAGGGGGCAGATCCGCAGGGTCAGGATAGAGCGGCCCGTTTACAGGGGATATGTGTTCGTCAAGATGACCAGGGATCCCGAGCTCATCGACAAGATCGTCAGGGCAACGGGGCTCAGGGCGGTTCTGGCGAAGGATCCCTCCGGTGGATACACCTTCATTACGCTGTCCCCTCAGGAGATTGCCCATATCGAGGAAATCGTCCGCAGGGAGATGGAGCGGCGCAAGGCGCAGGCCCCCTTCATCAAGGGGGAGAGGGTTCGCATCGTGGCCGGTCCCTTCAAGGATATGGAGGGGATCGTGGAGGAGGTTTACACGGATAAGAAGAAGATAAGGGTAGTGATCGACATGTTCGGAAGACTGACTCCCGTGGATGTGGATTTCCTTCATGCGGAGAGAATAACCCTTTAAAGGAGGAGTTTGGAAATGCCGCCCAAGAAAGAGGTGAAGGCAGTTATAAAATTGCAGATACCGGGAGGGCAGGCAAGCCCGGCACCACCGGTAGGTCCTGCACTGGGGCAGCATGGTGTCAATATAATGGACTTCGTGAAGAGATTCAACGATGCCACTAAGGATAAACCCGGAATGCTGCTCCCGGTGGAAATAACCATATACAAGGACAGGACCTTTGATTTTGTCATCAAGACACCGCCCGCTTCGTTCCTCTTGAAGAAGGCGGCAGGGGTGGAGAAAGGTGCCAGCAATCCCGGTCATGAGACAGTTGGAAAGGTTACCCGCAAGCAGGTTGAGGAGATTGCCAGACTGAAGATGCCGGACCTGAATACGGATGATCTCGAAGCAGCCATGCGCATGATAGAAGGCACAGCCAGGAATATGGGAATAAAGGTGGAGGATTAGAGCCATGCCCAGACATGGAAAGAGATACAGGGCCCTTCTGGAAAAATACGACCTGACCAGGGAGTATCCCTTGGATGAGGCAGTTCGCATTGTTAAGGACCTGGCCACGGCTAAATTCGACGAGACCGTGGAGCTGGCCATAAACACGAACCTGAATCCCACCTATGCTGACCAGGTTCTGAGGGGTGCAGTGGTGCTTCCCTACGGGAGGGGCAAGAAGGTGAAGGTCCTGGTCTTAACCAACAATCCGGACAAGCAGAAGGAGGCCGAGGAAGCCGGTGCAGACTATGTTGGCTTTTCCGAGTATATCGAGAAGATAAAGCAGGGATGGCTGGATTTCGACGCAGTGGTGGCCACTCCCGATGCCATGCCGGAGGTGGGTAAGCTGGGAAGGATACTGGGTCCCAGGGGACTGATGCCCTCGCCCAAGACCGGTACGGTGACCAACGATGTGAAGGCAGTGGTGGAGGAGCTGAAGAAGGGAAGGATAGAGTACAGGCTCGACAAGACCGGTAATCTGCATTTTCCGGTGGGTAAAGCTTCCTTTCCACCCGAACATCTGGCGGAGAACATCCTGGCTGTATTCGAGGACATCTTCAAGAACAAGCCTTCCGGCGCCAAGGGCAATTTCATAAAGTCCGCTTACATTTCCACCACCATGAGTCCATCTGTGAAGCTGAGCCTCAACGATATCTATGCCCGCCTTAAAGAAAGAGGAGTGTTGTCATGAGTGCCACCGCGAGGGTTGAGAATATAAAACCTGAAAAGATAGAGGCCGTCAGGCAGATCAAGGAGATGCTCAAGGAGAGCAAGGCCTTCTATCTGATCGACTTCAAGGGCTGGAATGTGGCGGAAATCACCAGACTGCGCAGGGATCTGAAGAACAACGATGCCCGCATGCGCGTCGTGAAGAATACCCTTCTGAGGATTGCCCTGAGGGACCAGGAGCTCTACAGGGATGAAATGGCTCCATTTCTGGAGGGGCCCACAGCTCTGGTGGTTACCTATAAGGATGAGATACAGCCCCTGAAGCTGATAAACGATTATATCAAGGAGACGAGCAAGGGAAGCATAAAGGCGGTTTTCATCGGTGATACCCTTTATTACGGTGAGGCCGTAAAGCAGCTGGTGAAACTGCCTTCCATAGAACAGCTGAGGGGGCAGGTGGTGGGAGCATTTGCTGCTCCGATGTATGGTCTGGTCTTTGCCCTTGGTGGGCTTCTGAGGAACCTTGTAAATGTGCTTGAGCAGATAAAAGAGAAAAAGGGGGAATAAAAAATGGGAAAGTTAACAGTACAGGAAATCGTGGAGGCAGTGGAGAATCTGACTGTGATGGAGCTGGCAGAGCTGGTTAAGGCTCTGGAGGAGAAGTTTGGGGTCAGTGCTGCTGCACCTGTGGCTGTGGCAGCACCGGTTGCAGGGGCTGCTGCTGCTGAAGAGCAGGCCGAGGAGAAGACCTCCTTCGATGTGGTTCTTACCGATGTCGGTTCCAGCAAGATCAAAGTCCTGAAGGTCGTCAGGGAGATAACCGGTCTCGGACTGGCCGAGGCCAAGGCTCTCATAGACAATCTCCCCAAGGCCATAAAGGAAGGTGTCTCCAAGGAAGAAGCCGAAGAACTCAAGAAGAAGCTGGAAGAAGTTGGAGCAAAGGTAGAACTGAAGTAGTCTCTCATGGGTTCATATGTTGTTATGTGGCGCTCTGCGCCACAACTATCAATTAAAAGCGTTCAGCATATAGGGGGTATTTTTCCATGAAGAAGAAGTTGGAGCGCATAGGTAATAAGCGTGAGGCTTTTGATTTGCCAGATTTTCTAATGGTCCAGCTGGAATCGTATAAGAATTTTCTCCAGGAAGATGTTCCCCCTGAGGAGAGGACCGATGAGTCTCTCCATGGATTGTTCAAAGAAGTCTTTCCTATAGAGGATTTGCAGGGAAAATACACTCTGGAGTATATAAGTTATCGAATTGGAGAGCCCAGGTACACGCCCGAAGAGGCCCTGGAGAAGAACCTAACCTATTCAGTCCCCCTCTGGGTGAAAATTAAGCTCATAAAGAAGCGGCCCCAGACTGGTTTTGCCGAGGATGAGATAGAGCAGGAGGTTTACTTCGCGGAAATACCCTACATGACTCCCCGTGGAACCTTCATTATCAGCGGGGTCGAGAGGGTCGTTCTCAATCAGATTCACAGGTCCCCCGGTGTTTATTTCTCCATAGATGAAAAGGAAACCACCCTCTATACTGCGCTCCTGGTGCCCTATCGCGGACCGTGGATCAAGTTTACCATAGACGGTTCCAAGACCCTCGGAATGACAATATCGCGAAGGAGGAAGATTCCCCTGAGCCGTTTCCTGCGCGTTCTTGGATACGAGGATTATCGCTCCATGATAAAGGAGTTCCTTCATCCGGAGGTGAGGGATATAGATGATCCCGAACTGAGGAATGGCACCTGGATACTGGCCGACGATGTGGTCAGCGAGGAGACCGGAGAGCTGATCTTCCAGCTGGTTACCGAGAAGGGGGAGTTCGTCCGCAGAGAGCTAACCGATAAGCTCATCAATGAATTCAAGAACGATGGGGTCAGGAGGGTGGTGGTCCTTAATACGCAGGACCCCGCGGTGGATGTTCTTATAAACACCTTCAGGCAGGACAGGATCAGGGACAACGATAAGGCTTTCATAAATATCTACAGGACCCTTCGATACACGCCTCCCAGGGATCTGGATGAGGCAACCCGTTATATTCACGACTTCTTCTTCTCTCCAGACAGGCTCTTCATGAGCCAGGTGGGAAGGTACAAGCTCAACATAAGGCTGAGGCATAAGGAATACGGTATAGAGCCCCCATCTGAAGACACATATAATCTGACCAGGGAGGATGTCATAGTTCTGGTAAAGCGCCTCCTGGACCTTTACAGGGGTAAGGAGGAAGAGGATGATGTGGATGACCTCTCCAACAGGCGCGTCAGGAGGGTGGGGGAGAGACTCTACGAGCACTTCAGGAACTCCTTCATCAGGACTTCGAGGGCGATCAAGGAGAAATTGTTGCTGAATGGGGAAAATGTTACTCCCAGGAAGCTTTTCAATCCGAGGCTGCTCACTGCATCCATCAACAACTTTTTCACCACCGACAGCCTTTCCCAGCTCCTGGATCAGACCAATCCCCTTTCGGAATTGACCCACAAGAGGAGAGTGTCTGCACTGGGTAAGGGAGGGCTTACCAGGGAAACGGCCAGTCTGGAGGTTCGCGATGTGCATCCATCCCACTACGGAAGGCTCTGTCCCATAGAGACCCCCGAAGGTCAGAACATAGGTCTGGTCCTATCCCTGACCACCTATGCCAAGATAGATGATTTCGGCTTCATTCGAACACCCCTGAAGAAGGTGAAGAAGGGGAAGGTCACGGATCAGGTGGAGTATGTTGCTCCCCACGAGGAGATAGATTACAAGATTGCTGGTGGCGATACGAAGGTGGATGAGAAAGGGAATATCGTGGAGAAGAGGGTTATCATCCGTCACAACAGGACCTACAGGATAGCATCCCCCAGGGAAGTGGACCATATAGACGCATCTCCCAGACAGCTGGTCTCCCTCTCTGCATCCCTCATCCCCTTCCTGGAGCATGACGATGCCAACCGTGCCCTGATGGGCTCCAATATGCAGCGGCAGGCTGTTCCTCTTCTCCTTCCCGAACCTCCCATAGTGGGGACCGGTATGGAGGAGAAGGTGGCTTATGATTCCGGCCATGTGGTGGTGGCCAGGCGCTCCGGAACCGTGACATATGTGGATTCGAAGAAAATCGTGGTGGTCCCCGATGAAAAAGAGGGGGATTTCTTCGGAAAGGATGAGTACATCCTGACCAAGTTCAAGCGCTCCAACCAGTCTACCATAATGCATCAGATACCCGTCGTAAGGCCCGGGCAGAAGGTGGAAAAGGGTCAGATACTGGCTGAGGGATCCTCCATCAGGGATGGGGAGCTGGCTTTAGGAAAGAATGTTCTGGTTGCTTTTGTCCCATGGTATGGTTATAACTTCGAGGATGCCATAGTGGTTTCCGAGAGGATATGGAAGGACGATGTCTATACATCCATCCATATTGACGATTACGAGGTGGAGGTGAGGGAAACCAAGCTGGGTCCGGAGAAAATCACGAGGGATCTTCCAAGGGAGACGGAGGAGACCCTGAGAAACCTGGACGAGTATGGAATAGTTCGTATAGGAGCGGAGGTAAAGCCCCACGATATACTGGTGGGTAAGATAGCTCCCGAGAGCGAGAGGGAGCTGTCCCCCGAGGAGAGACTCATATTCGCCATATTCGGAGAGAAGGCAAGGCACTATAAGAATACCTCCAAGAGGGTCCCCCCTGGCGTCAGGGGAACTGTGATAAATGTGGTGATTCTGACCAAGCCCGATGAGGACAATGAACTGGCCCGCAGGGTTATAGCAGAGCGAAAGGCGGAAGCGGAGAGGAGAAAGAAGGAGGGCATGGCCAGCGTCAGAAGCAGGCTTCTGCAGTTACTGCAGGAGCTGTTGAAGGGGGTAAAGTTCAAGAAGCCCATAACCGATAAGGATGGCAGAGTTGTCTTCGAGGCGGGTGAAAAATTCGACGCTTCGAAAGTTAAGAACCCCATGGATCTGGAGTTTCCTTCCGGGTTTGCGGGCAAGAGGAACATCGAAAAGAGGGTCAGGGAATACATGGAGCAGGCCCGCCAGTTTATCAAGCAGATAGACGAGGCCTACGAGCTGGAAATGGACAGGATCTCCAGGGGTGATGAGCTACCTTCCGGAGTCATTCAGCTCGTCAGGGTTTACATAGCGCAGAAGAGGAAGTTCATCGTTGGCGATAAGATGGCCGGTCGTCACGGGAATAAGGGTGTTGTCTCTATCGTGGCGCCTGTTCAGGACATGCCCTTCCTGGAGGATGGTACTCCTGTGGATATAGTGCTCAATCCCCTGGGTGTTCCCTCCCGAATGAATGTGGGCCAGATTCTGGAAACCATCCTTGGATATGCAGGTGTCGAACTGACGAAGAAGCTCCGGAAGCTGGTGAAGGAAGGGAATCCTTCGGAGATACGCTCCTTCCTGAAGGAACTTTACAGGCCCCACAGGGATCCCGATTTCCTCAGGTGGCTCGATGAGGCTCCGGATACGGAAATCGTGGCGTATGCCACTCAGCTGGCGGAGAAAGGCGTGCGGTATGCAAATCCCGTATTCGAAGGGATGAGCCTCGAGGATATAAAGCAGCAGCTCAGACTTGCAGGTCTGCCCGAGGATGGAAAGGTGAAGGTAAGGGATGGGCGTACCGGTGAGTACTTTGATTATCCTGTCACCGTAGGATACATGTACATGCTCAAGTTGATTCACATGGTGGAAGACAAGATTCACGCCAGAAGCGTGGGCAAGTACTCCATCATTACACAGCAGCCTCTTGGTGGACGGGCCCACTTCGGTGGTCAGAGGTTCGGGGAAATGGAAGTTTGGGCCGCGGAAGCTCACGGCGCCGCCTATGCTCTTCAGGAGATGCTCACTGTTAAATCCGACGATGTCCGGGGCAGAAATGCTCTGTACAGGTCCATAATCAAAGGGGAACTTCCTCCTGAACCCCGCATGCCGGAGTCCTTCCAGGTACTGGTGCACAACCTCAGGGGTCTGGCCATAGATGTGGACATAGAGGAGAAGGGCAGGAATAAAAAGGAAAGTTAATTGGATAAAGGGGGATTTCCATGAATTCCATTAAAGATTTTTCCAAAATACCTCCCAGCCAGCTGGAGCATATTTTGATAAGGCTGGCTGATCCGGAGACCATCATAAAGTGGTCCTATGCGGAGCTGAAGGGCCGTGAGATGGGTGTGTACGGTGCGGGTGAGGTCCTGACTCCGGAGACCATCAACTACCGTACACAGAAGCCCGAACCCGGAGGGCTCTTCTGCGAAAGGATATTCGGACCGGTAAAGGATTACGAATGTGCATGCGGTAAGTACAGGGGTAAGAAGTACGCGGGAGTGGTCTGTGAAAAGTGCGGGGTGGAAGTGACTTCTTCCACCGTTCGCCGCCAGAGAATGGGTTATATCAGATTGGCGGTTCCCGTTGCCCATATATGGTTCTATAAGATTCCCCCTTCTGTAATAGGCACTCTGCTCGATTTGACCAGAGCGCAGGTGGAAGACATCCTCTATTATGACTCCTATCTGGTTCTGAACCCCGGAGAGGTTCCGGATCTCAAGAAGGGTGAGGTCCTGACCGAAAGCAGATACAGGGAGCTCATCGAGGAGTACGGAGAAGGGGCCTTCGAGGCTGAAATGGGAGCTCCAGCAATAAAGAAGCTCCTGCAGGAATTCTCCGAGAAGAACGAGGAGGGTAAGACCAAACTGGAGCTCCTGTCCATAGACCTGAAGAGTAAGCTCAGGATAGAGCGCTCTGCCCTTATCAGGAAGAAGATTCTGAATAAGCTGAAGATAATCGATGCCTTCGTTAACTCCGGTGTCAAGCCCGAATGGATGATACTGGATGTTATACCGGTTATTCCCCCTGATCTCAGACCCCTCGTTCCCCTCGATGGTGGAAGGTATGCTTCCTCCGACCTGAATGACCTCTACAGGAGGGTTATCACCCGTAATAACCGTCTCAAGGACATGATGCGGCTTCAGGCTCCGGAGGTCATCATCCGAAACGAGAAGAGGATGCTTCAGGAGGCAGTCGATGCCCTCTTCGATAATGCGAGAAGAAAGAAACCCGTAGTTGGTAGAGGAAACAGGAAACTCAAGTCCCTTTCCGATAATCTCAGAGGGAAGAAGGGGCTTTTGAGGAGGAATCTGCTTGGAAAGCGGGTGGATTATTCCGGACGCTCGGTTATCGTGGTGGGCCCCGAGCTCAAGATGCACCAGACGGGTATCCCCAAGGAGATCGCTGCGGAGCTCTGGAGACCTTTCATAGAGCGCAAGCTGGAGGAGAGGAATATAGGGGATCGCAGGGACAGGAGAACCCTTCTGCGCAAGAGGAGTCCGGAAGTCTGGGAGGTGCTCGAGGAAGTTGTGAAGCACCATCCCGTATGGCTCAACCGTGCTCCTACCCTTCACAGGCCTTCCATTCAGGCTTTCGAGCCTGTGCTGGTGGAGGAGAAAGCCATCAAGCTCCATCCGATGGTATGTACCGCCTACAACGCGGACTTCGACGGTGATCAGATGGCCATTTTCCTTCCCATATCTCCCGAAGCCCAGATGGAGACCTACATGCTAATGATGTCCCCCCACAATATTCTCTCCCCTGCCCATGGAAAACCCCTGGCCACTGCCACCCAGGACATGGTTATCGGCGTGAACTATATAACCAAGGTGGGGAGCGATTTCGATAAGAAGAAGGACAGTGAGATAAGACGCTTCTCCAAAATCGAGGAGGCCCTCAAGGCGTGGAATATGGGTGTGATCGGCCTGCACGAACCCATTATCGTCCCCATTTCCAGGGAAGGGGATCCCCTCTCTGATTCGGATCACTACGAACTGGTGCGAACCACCGTGGGTAGAATCATTTTCAACCAGATACTGCGTCCGCAGGTTCGCAGGAAACTCGGCTTCATCAACGAGGAGTTGAACAAGAAGGCCATAGCCAATATCGTTCTGGAGACCCACAGGCTGGTGGGTGCATGGGAAACCGCCGCCTTTTTAGATGACCTCAAGGATCTCGGATTTAAGTATGCTTCTGTTTCGGGTGTGACTTTTGGCATAGATGACCTAATTATTCCTCCGGACAAGGATAAGATTGTGGAAAAGGCTTTCAAGGAGGTGGAAAAGCTCGACAGGAAGTTGAAGAGGGGTCAGATTTCACGCGCGGAGCATTATCAGCAGGTTCTCGATATCTGGACGAGGGCTTCGGATGAACTGAAGAACAGGCTGGTCGAGGTTATATCGAAGGATAAGGATGGCTTCAACCCCATATACATGATGGTGTTTTCCGGTGCCCGTGGTAGCATAGACCAGATGAAGCAACTGGCGGCCATGAGGGGCCTGATGGCGAGACCCTCCCGTAAGGGCGAAATCGGTGACCTTATCGAAATTCCGGTAATATCTTCCCTGAAAGAGGGACTCAAGATGATGGAGTACTTTATCTCAACCCACGGAGCCAGGAAGGGGCTCTCCGACACCGCTCTCAAGACAGCAAGCGCCGGTTATCTGACCAGAAGGCTTGTGGATGTGGCCCAGGATGTAACTGTTACGATGGAGGATTGCGGAACCTTCCGCGGAAGGGTCATAAGGGTGGAAAGGGAAGCCGACGGAACCAGAAAGGATATACGCAAGAAGATCATAGGAAGAATCGCTGCTCAGGATGTGATCGATCCCGTGACCGGTGAGACCATCGTATCTGCCGGTGAAGAGATTACGGAGGAAATAGCGGACAGGATACAGAATTCCAATGTGGAAGAGGTTTCCATCAGATCGGTCCTTTACTGCGAGGCGGAATTCGGTGTCTGCGCCAAGTGTTATGGAAGGAATCTCGCGACGGGCAAGCTGGTGGATGTGGGTGAGGCTGTCGGCATAATTGCGGCTCAGTCCATTGGAGAGCCCGGAACTCAGCTGACCCTCAGAACATTCCACACGGGTGGAATAGCCGAAAGGGTGACGGAAGAGGCGGATATCAGGGCCCCATTCGACGGAGTTGTGAAGTACGACAGGATACAGTATATAGACAAAGGTGATTACAGGCTTGTTATCAGCAAGAAGGGGTCCATCAGGGTTGAGGGAGACACTGTCAGGACCTACAGGGTTCCCTTCGGTGCCCACCTCTTTGTGGAAGATGGACAGAAGGTGAAGAAGGGGCAGGTGCTCGTGGAATGGGAGCCCTACTCCCTGCCGATCCTTACCACCAGGTCGGGTGTAATAAGATTCGAGGATCTCATACCGGGTATTACCCTCAAGGAGGAGGTGGAGGGGGGCAAGGTCGAGTATATAGTGGAGGTCTCGAAACCCAGGAAGCTCTATCCCAAGGCGGTGATCCTCGATAAGGAGACCGGCGAGGTTCTGGAGGAGATACCTCTTGTCCATGAGTGTCATCTAACCCTTTCCGCATACGAGAAGTTCCAGAAACAGCTTGCCGGCGAGGATCCCGAGGTGGAGGCGGGCGAGGTAATAGCCAAGGTTCCAAAGGCCACGGCAAAGACCAGGGATATCACGGGTGGATTGCCCAAGGTGGAGGATATCTTCGAAGCGAGGGTTCCAAGCGACAAGGCCATCCTTTCGGAGATAAAGGGAACTGTCCGCATCCTCGGTCTGGAGAAGGGTGTATTCAAGCTGGAAGTGGTTTCCCTGGATGGCAGAGCCGTAAGGAGATACGATATCCCCTATGGAAAGTACCTGCTCGTCAACGATGGCGAACTGGTGGATGCCGGTGAGCCTCTGACGGATGGGGAAATCGACCCCCATGATCTTCTGCGCATAAAGGGTAAGGAGTATGTGCAGGAGTACATCTTCGAGAAGGTTCAGGGCGTGTACGAGCTGTCGGGGGTTGAAATCAACGATAAACACATCGAGATCATAGTGCGTCAGATGCTCCGTAAGGTGAGGATAGAGAATTCCGGAACCACAAAGCTCTTCGAAGGGGACATAGTGGATTTCGATGTGGTGAAGAGGGAGAACGAACTCGTTAGAGCAGAAGGTGGAAAGCCCGCAACATTCCGACCTGTACTTCTGGGAATAACGAGGGCGGCCCTTTCCACGGAATCCTTCATCTCTGCCGCCTCTTTCCAGGAAACCACGAAAGTCCTTGCCATGGCTTCCATAAGGGGCAAGAAGGACAATCTCAGGGGACTGAAGGAGAATGTCATCATCGGAGGGATAATTCCGGCAGGTACGGGAAGAAGGGACCTGAGGAATGTGATTCTGGAGGTGGAGAAGGAAGAGAAGGCAGCTGCGGAAGAGGAAAGGGCATAGATGTTTCTGAATCTTATATTTCTGTTCGGGGGGTTCCAGCCCCCCCTCATAAATGGTGGAAGGGACATCTATCTCATATTGCCCGATACAGGGGAGTTGAGCCTCGTATCGAGGGAATTCCTGAGGGGATTCGAGCTGGCTCTCGGGGATTCCATACCCTTCTACAGGGTCAATGAAACTCAGGAAAAGCCCTTCGATTCCATCTATCTGGATATCATAAGCAGGAATCCTTTCCTGGTGGTGGGGCCCATACTCCCTGCCAATGCCAGAATAGCGGCCGACCTGTCCATGAGGAATCGGGTTCTGGATATTCTTCCGGTTGCCTACGATGTATATCTGGGCACCTATGGGAACTATGTCTATCCTTTTAACTACAAGACCTATGCTTCCATAATAAAGTTTCTGGATTATTCCACCCGCATGGGCGATACCTCTTTCGTCCTCATGTACGAGAAGACCCTCAATGGTCTGTCGATCAAGAAGTTCTTCGATGCCTACTATCCGGTTCCCACCATACTCCTGAAGAGTTCCGTTGTGAAAAAGGAAGAGGTGAAGGAGATCCTGAAAGACATAAGGGGCTTCCGGGCCATATTCTTCTCCGATGGAGGCCTTCCCTCGGTCAATATGTATCTGAATCTCCGGAAGATGGGTTTCAGAGGCAATGTGTACGCTCTGGATTCCTGGCTCGACAGGAGGATTATTTCGCTGTTGATAGGATTCACCGACAGATTGTACATCTTCGGACTGTACGGACCCCGATACTCTTCCTATCTGGTAAGGCTGGATAAGAAATATGCCTTCGTGGAGAACTACAGGCAGAAGTACGACGAGCCTCCAACGGAGATGGCATTCATAGGATACGATGCCGGAAGTCTCGTCAGGGATGTATATGTACATGCACAGAGCGTCGATTCGGCAAAGAGTTATCTCCTTCACTATGGGGTCCTCTATGGGGTTTCCGGTGAATATCTCATCTCCAAGAAGAGCGATTACATCGGTATATACCGTATTACCCCGGGGGGAATCGAAAAGGTGGAACCCGGGGATGAGCACTGACGGCGTTTCTTCAGTATTGGGTCAGATGCTTTAAAATTCATGCATGGCTGGTCATAGTCACTGGGCGCAGATTAAACACAAGAAGGCTGCGAAGGATGCGAAGAGGGGAAAGATCTTTTCCAAACTGGTGAGGGAAATAATAGTGGCTGTTCGTCAGGGGGGACCGGATCCCGCAATGAATCCCCGTCTGAGGATGGTCCTCGAGAAGGCGAAGCAGCACAATTTACCCAAGGAGAACATCGAAAGGGCCATAAAGAGGGCCACGGGGGAAGAAGGGGGAGTCCAGTACGAGGAGGTTATATACGAGGGGTATGGTCCCGGTGGAGTTGCCTTTGTCATAAAGACAGTAACGGATAATAAGAACAGGACGGTTAATGAAATCAGACACATATTCAGCAAGCACGGTGGAAACCTTGCCACCAGCGGTTCCGTTCTGTGGCAGTTCGAGGAGAGGGGAGTGATTTATGTGCCCAGGGATGCCACGGACGAAGAGAGTCTTCTGGAGATAGTTCTGGAGGCCGGAGCCGATGATATGGAGACGGAGGGAGACCAGTTCGTAATCTATACATCACCCAAGGCCTTTTCGCAGGTGAAGGAGGCCATAGAGAAGGCGGGAATTTCCATATCTTCTGCCCAGCTGACCATGCTCTCCAAGAATACAGTTCCCGTGGCCGGTGAAATGGCTAAGAAGATTTTGAAGCTTTACGAGGCCCTCGAAGAGCACGACGATGTTCAGGAAGTATATGCCAACTTCGATATAGCTGCGGAAGAACTGGAAGCCCTTGCTGGATGAGAATCATCGGTCTGGATGTTTCCCTCACCAATACGGGAGTTGCTGTCTGCGAGGAGGACCTTCGGGTACTGCATCTGGAGACCATAAGACCGGGCAGAGGTTCCCTTCCTGCCCGGCTCCAGTTCGTCTATGAAAGACTCCGATCCATAATACGGGAATTCTCTCCTGAGGTGGCGGTCGTGGAGTCGGTGATCTACCACAGGAATCCTTCCACTGCCATAGCCCTCGGTTCTGCGAGGGGGGTCGTTCTGCTGGCCCTTTCCCAGATGGGTCTATACATCGAGGAAATCTCCCCCACTGCCGCCAAGTTGTCCGTTGTCGGAAATGGCAGGGCTTCCAAGAGTCAGGTGCAGTTTATGATTCGTGCCATCTTCGGACTCAGGGGCACACCCAACGATCACGAGAGCGATGCACTGGCCCTCGTTTATACATATCTGAACAGGAAGAGGACCGATGGTTTACGCCATAAGGGGTAAGGTTCGGGAGTTCATGGGCGGCACTGTGGCTGTGGAGACGCCCGGTGGTATCGTCTTCGAGGTGGTCGTTCCCCTTCAGTATCACATGGAGGAAGGGGAAGAAGTTTTCCTCTACACCCACCTATCCATATCCGAAAGGGGGGTGCGGTTATATGGTTTCAAAAGCCGGGGAGAGAGGCTCATGTTCGAGCAGCTTATATCCATCTCCAAAGTGGGACCGGCCATAGCCATGTCCATCCTCTCCCATTTCAGTCCCGCTCAGATCAGGCAAATAGTGGCAGCCGAGGATGTGAAGGCCCTCTCAGGGGTCAGGGGAGTCGGGAAG
This sequence comes from Caldifarciminota bacterium, assembly GCA_026986535.1. Classification (GTDB taxonomy): domain Bacteria; phylum Hydrothermota; class Hydrothermia; order LBFQ01; family DSFT01; genus S143-66. Next base: position 5,241 of record JALSOK010000008.1, on the reverse strand, counting down.
AAGACTGCGGAGAGAATCATACTGGAGCTCAGGGACAGGCTGATGGATGTGGGGGAGGAGGAGAAGGATATGGAGATGGCTTCGCAGGCCCTGAGCGTTCTGGTCTCCCTGGGCCTGGACTATACATCGGCCCGGAAGGCCATATTTTCAGCCCTCAGGGAGGGGGAGTACTCCTCTGTGGAGGAACTGGTCAAGAGGGCCCTTATTCTCTCGCGGAAATAGGTCAGAGCATTTCTTCTATGACGCGTTGCATCTTCGAGGCGGATTCTTCCCATGTGAATCGGGATGCCCTTCTTAGGCCTTTTTCTCTGAGTCCGCTCCACAGAGCCGTGTCTTCTATGAGTCTGGAAAGGCCGGAGGCTATATCCTCCACATTCTCCGGGTCCACATATAATGCGGCATCCCCTCCCACTTCGGGCAGGCTTGCTCTATTCGAGAGGAGGGCAGGGGTCCCGCAGGCCATTGCTTCCAGTGCGGGAAGACCGAACCCCTCGTACAGTGAAACCAGTGCGAATATCCTTGCCCTGTTGTATGCAAGGACCAGCTCCCTGTCCTGAAGGTACCCCGTGAATACTATATCCTCTCTCCTCGCTGCCGCCTCGAAGACACCCCCTGTGCTGGAAAAGACCTTTCGGTTTACCCCCCCCACGAGCATCAGTCTGTATTCAGAGGGAATCCAGCCCCTGTCTTTCGCGAGCATAAAGGCCTTTATCAGGTTCTTCAGATTCTTGTACGGCTGGAGGGTGGCCACTGACAGGATTATGTTCTCCTTTTCAGTATTCAGGGGCCTGAACCGGCCGGATACTCCGTTGTATATTACTGTTATTTTCTCCATCGGTACCCGGAATTCCCTCGAGATCTGCTCTCTGGAAAACTGGCTTACGGTGAAGATATGCAGTGCCCTCTCTACGAGCCTCGGAATGAGAAACGAGTAATAGAGAACGAAGGTGCGGGAAAAGGAATCCGGATAATGTTTCCACGCAAGGTCATGGATGGTGATTAAGTTGAGGGGATGCATCAGGGGTGCTGTATTTCCGAGGCTGAGAAGGAGGGAGTTCCTGATCTCCGGAAGAACAAGGACCTGTTCCCACAGGTTTCCTGCAATCGGTCCTATTTTTATCTTTTCGTTGGGTATCTCACATGTTAGCCGCTCTGCAGGGGGATGGATTACGCTGTAGGGAAGATGTCTCGATATTTCGCATGCAAATCTCTGCACCCCGGTAATCTTCTGCGTCAGGAATTTCCCGTTAATTATTACTTTTCTCATGGAGTGCCTTCAATATGGTTCTGGCCTTTTCTTTCCAGTCGAACTGACTCACATCGATATCGACTCTGCCGAGCGTCAGAGCTTTCCTTATGTTGTTTGCGAATTCTTCGTGGTTCCTGCTTACCAGTGCCAGGTGCCGGAGGTTTTCCATTTCTTTCCAGCAGGTGGTAACCACGGGAAGGCCAAAGGCCAGGTATTCGTAGAGCTTCAGCGGATTGATGTATTCCACCAGTTCGTTTCTTTTGAATGGTATTATTCCCACCCGGGCGTGGGAGAGGAATTGTCCTATCCTTTCGTAGGGCTTTGGGCCCAGAAAGTGGATGTTTTTGAGGGGTTTCAGCAGGGAAATGTCCGTTTTAACATCCCCTATCAGGACGAAATGGGCCCACTGCAGGGAGATGGCTGTGCGGTAAAGGAGCTCTGTATCGAACCAGTCGCGTATGAGTCCTATGTAAATTATTCGCGGTTCGGGAATGGATTTGAATTCATCCGGAAAACTTCTGTCCATTCTGGAAATCTTCTCCATGTCCAGACCGTTGGGAACGACGAGCATTTTACCGGGGTCTATGAATTCGGAGAGCTTTTCCTTCAGATAGCTGGATGTTGTCACGACGAGGTCCACCTTTGCGGCCAGCTCCATGTCCTTTTCGAAGGAAACCGGGGGCACATCTCCGAAACCCGGTATGTAGTCGGGAATCCTCATGATAGAATGCCTGTGCTCTATGTAATCTATCGCAAACCAGAAGGGGGAGCTGTCGAACCAGATAATATCGACGCTGTCGAAGGAATGCTCCTTAATGTAATGGAGCACATCGGAGAACCTGTACCAGTTGCTGGCGACCCATCTGGATGACAGGAGGGGTATCTTTCTGGGTACTATGAGGGAGCGGGGGACATAATACTTTATGCCTGTGTCCGGATCCTTCAGCCCTCCGCTCCTGTGGATGCGGAGCCGGGCCTGGTAATGCATTTTGTTTCTGGAGAATATGTGGAAGGGGGTTATGGGATCCGAGATGTACAGGACATCGTATCCGAGTCTGGAGAATGCCCGTGCATAGTGCTGGCTTCCGCTCTGGTATGGGGAGGTGTAATAGTTGGGGGCGAAGAAGATGGCCTTTTTCCTCATGAAGCGGGAGCAAAAGTTTAAAGGGACTGCTCGTACAGTTTAATCACTTCTCTGGCTATCCTGTTCCACGAAAAATCCTCTGCCCTTTTGCGGGCATTGCTTCCAATTCTTTTAAGTTCTTCGGGATTGTCCAGAAGGCGGGCTATCGTTCTGGCCAGCGATTCGTGGTCTTCTGTCTGAAACAGAAGGCCGCTCTTACCATCCTCTATTATGTCCGGGATGCCACCTGTTCTGGATGCTATTACCGGTTTTTTCATGGCCATCGCTTCCAGAATGGAAATACCGAAGGATTCGTACCTGGAGGGAATCACCACGATGTCCGCGGATGCATACAGGTAAGGCATTAAATCCCTGTCCACCGGTTTAAGGAGCACGACATGGTCTTCCAGATCTTCCAGCTTCCGCATCAGCATCCTGTGGTATTCCGGCTCGTGCTTCGATTCTATGAGAACCAGGGTGCTCCTCTCGAATCTGTCTGGATGGTGCCTTTTCATGTACTTCATTGCATCTATAAGAATGTCTATTCCCTTGATTCTCCGCCAGGCGGATGGACACAGTATGATTTTCCTGCCCTTATTCTGTAAGAGGGGCTCTGTATCCCCTCTGAATCTGCTCAAATCTATGCCGTTGGGTATCACATGGATGTCGCTTCTGCCTGTGATTTTTCTTATGAAGGGTATCTGGTGTCTGCTCACGGCTATGATTCTCTTCGCATCGCGATATACGGCACGGTACAGCAGTTTAAGCATCAGGTCTTTCGGGTGCCTGGACTTTGCAATCCGGGGAAGGTCGCTCAGGTGGGCTGTCCATATCCAGTTTATCCATCTCCATCCGACGAATTCCAGTCTGTTGAAGGTGTGGATGTGGAGTATGTTCACTCCGGGAATGTGCTCTTTTATGTATGCCCGAATTTCCCCTTTTCTCAGGATTTTCCGGTGGTCATCGAGACTTCCCGCAAGATGGAGTCTGTATTCGCTGTCCGAAACCCTTTCCATGCTGTTTCCCTCTGCATTTTCCACCACATGGAGAACCGCTGAATCCACCCCCTCTTTCCGGAGGAAATTGTGCAGATTATAGACATGCTCGGCGATTCCCCCAATCTCGGGCCGGTAGAAGGGGGTGAGGTGCAGGACTTTCATCGACCGAAAGTTTAAAATGATTTCCCGCTCTGGAGTGTGCATCGGGCCGATGGCGGATATGTGGGAAGTGGGGAGAGCAGTGCGGCGGACAGGGTAGTGGTGAACATTAAACTTTCGGAATGCCTTTCAGGAAGAATATATGGAACTATCTGTCGCAGAGGGAGAGGGAAGAAGTTTACAAATTTGCCGAAACTTATCGGGATTTCCTGTCCCGTGCCAGGACCGAGAGGGAGACCGTAAATTACATCAGGAGCAGGGCTCTGGAAAGGGGCTTCGTGGACGGATTCTCGGAAACAGGGGACAGGATGCTCTTCGTCGAAAGGGACAGGCTCGCTGCCCTCTATGTAAGGGGTAAGGAGAGCGCCCTTTCTGGATTTCGAATCGTTGCCTCCCATACGGATGCTCCCCGCCTGGACCTCAAGCCCGTTCCCCTATACGAGGATTCAGGATATGCCCTTCTGGATACCCAGTATTACGGTGGGGTGAAGTACTACCAGTGGTTTTCCCTTCCCCTTGCCATCCACGGTGTCGTGGTTCTATCCGATGGGAGCAGGAAGTATATCGTAATCGGAGAGGATGAATCCGAACCGGTCTTCGTGATTCCCGACCTGGAGCCCCATCTGGACAGGAAGGCGCAGAGGGACAAGAAGCTCTACGAGGCCCTCCCGGGGGAGAAGATGGACATAATCTTTTCCTCGGTGCCCCTTGATGGAGAAAAGGAGAAGGCTGTCAAGAAGTATGCCCTCAGACTGCTGAAGGAGAAGTATGGAATAGGGGAGGAGGATTTCGTTTCCGCCGACATCGAGATAGTGCCTGCCATAAAGCCCAGGGATGTGGGACTGGATGGGGCCCTCATCGGTGGATATGCTCAGGATGACAGAATCTGTGTTTTCACTTCCCTGATGGCGGCTCTGGATATGGAGAGGCCGGACAAACCTGCACTGGTTCTCTTCGTGGATAAGGAGGAGATCGGTTCGGAGGGCAATACATCCGTCCAGTCGGCCTTCATAAAGAAGGTGGTCCGCAGGATTCTGGAGGTGGAGGGGACCCTTTCCCTTTACTCCGTGGAAGAGGCCCTTTACAATTCCGAGGCCCTTTCGGCCGATGTCACTTCTGCCCTCAATCCCCTCTGGAAAGAGGTTCACGACGAGAAGAATGCCGCAAAGCTTCACCACGGTATAGCCCTGACCAAGTACACGGGGAGGGGTGGGAAGTATGTGGCAAGCGAGGCTTCCGCGGAGTTCGTCGGTCGGGTGCGCACTCTCTTTGAAGAAAATGGAATTTACTGGCAACCCGATGTGCTGGGCAGGGTGGATGAGGGCGGTGGCGGAACCATAGCCATGTTCCTTGCCCGCTATGGGATGGAGGTTCTGGACGCTGGTCCCGCACTGCTTGCCATGCATTCCCCCTTCGAGATTTCCTCCAAAGCGGACCTGTACATGACATACAGGGCCTATAAGATTTTCATGGAAAAGAAGTGAGGTGAATGAGGCGCTTTTTCATCTTTCTCCTGGCCGCCGTGGGGGCGGCCGCTGCCCAGAAGATCAACCTGGCCGTGGTTGATATGGAGAGGGTGAAGAAGGAATATCTGGACTACAGGGATGCACTGAACCAGCTCCGGCAGTACCGCATGGAGAAATCCAGAGTGCTGGATAGCCTGCGCAGGGAAATCGACAGCCTGAAGAGGGTTTATCAGGAGCAGCTTCCCG
>JALSOK010000007.1 GCA_026986535.1 Caldifarciminota bacterium | reverse complement strand
CTTGCGATGGGAACCTCTACAGTGTCTCTGGAGAGCGGAGCCAGAGCCATCCTGTGGAATCCCGCCGGAGTGGGGAGGGGGGAAAGGGAGATGTACCTTTCGATGGGACTGCTCTACGAGGGGACAGGGGCCACATTCGTGGGATACAGATTCCCCTCCAGACCCTACGCTCTGGGCGGATACATGGTCCTCTCGGGGGGCATAGAGCTGACCACACTCCCCGACACCACACAGCCCCCATCACAGGACAACCCCCCCTATGTCTATGCGGTTGCCAATTACCTCGCATCGGCCATGTACTTTTCCGCCGCATTCGGAGACCACTATGGAATTTCCCTCAAACTCCTCTACCAGGGAATCCTGGACGACAGGGCATTTGGTATAGGGGCCGATGTGGGATTCATGTGGAAGAACATCGGCATAGTGATAAAAGACTTCCTTCCAACCGTCCTTTTCTGGAATTCGGGGGAGAGGGAAATCATTCCCCCTTTCATCATAGCCTCCGGGCACCTGGAGAAGGGAAATCTTCTTCTGTCCATCGGGGTGGATATGACCACCGACAGCAGATACTACGACAGACTCCTGACGGTGGGTCCATACTCCATAGGGCTGAGGGGAGGGGTGGAATACAAATATCGCATGGCCTCTTTCCGGGCAGGGTACAGGAATGGCAGGGTTTCCATCGGATTTGGAGTACGCTATCGGAACTACACTGTGGACATGGCCACATTTTACGCTTCGGATCTGGGCTTCAACTACAGGGCGGGCCTGCTGACTTCCTTCTGACCATCGGGGCCATTTATACTTATCGGCCGTGAGGAGAATAGGCATAATCGGGGGAACCACACCGGAATCCACCTGCTATTACTACCGGATGTACATGGAAATTTCCCGCAGGAGGCTCGAACCCCACACATATCCTCCCCTCATAATCCACTCCATCAACTTCCGCCAGTTCATGGAGAATCCCCGCGGATGGGAAGGAAGAAAGGAACTCCTCATAGATGCGGCCCGGAGTCTGGAGAGGGCGGGAGCGGACATAATAGCCCTCTCCGCCAATACGCCCCACATGGTCTTCGACGATATAGCCCGGGCCATAAGCGTTCCCATGGTGAGTATAATAGACACGCTGGTGGAGGAAATGCACAGGAGGGAAGTGAAGAAGACCCTCCTCCTGGGAACGAAAACCACAATGGGCTCCGGATTCTACAGGGAAAAGCTCGAAAATGCCGGGTTTCAGGTGGTAATCCCGGACGAGGAGGAGCAGAATGAAGTCAACCGCATCATCTTCGAAGAACTGGCCCTCGAGAGGCTGGACAGCAGGGAATGGCTCCTGAAACTGGTCGAAAGGTACGCCGTGGAGCAGGGGGTGGATTCCGTAATACTCGGATGCACGGAGCTGCCCCTGGCCATAAAGGAGGGGGATGTTCCGGTCAGGGTGCTGGATACAGCCAGGATACACATGGAAAAGCTCATAGACCTCGCAATAAATTGAAAAAGCCGTAAAATTTCTCGTGGTGCTTCTGCTCCTGCTTTCGATGGATACCGTCACCGTCCAGATTAAAAGTTATAAACTGATTGCGGAAGTGGCCCGAACCCCCGAAGAAAAGGCAACGGGTCTGATGCACCGCAGGAGCCTTCCCGACAGCATGGGAATGCTGTTCGTCTTCGACAGGCCCGGATACTACCCCTTCTGGATGAAGGACACCTATATCCCCCTTTCCATCGCCTTCATATCCTCCGACAGCATCATAGTGGATATTCAGGACATGTATCCAATGGATCTGCGCTCCATCTGGCCCCTCAGGCCCTTCCAGTTCGCCCTGGAGGTGAATCAGGGCTGGTTCCGAAAGAGGGGGATAGAACCGGGAGATACCGTTAAGATTATCCCCAGATGAGCCGAAAGGTCTTCCTCGGCATATCGGGGGGCGTTGACAGTTCGGTGGCCGCCCACCTTCTGAAAGAAGAGGGCTGGGATGTTGTGGGGGTATTCGTATTTCTCCAGACGGAAAGCGACAGGCCCGAATCCTGCTGCTCCATCGCATCCCTCAGAATCGCATACGGAGTGGCAAAGAGACTTGGAATTCCCTTCAGGGCGATAGACTACACAGAGCAGTTCCGCAGGGGCATAATACAGATGTTCATAGATGAATACAGGGCGGGCAGGACGCCAAATGTATGCGTATTCTGCAACAGGGACTACAAACTGGGGGCCATCTGGCAGGAGGCGAAGAAGGAAGGAGCATACATATCGACGGGCCATTACGCCCGTACGGGGGAGTTCAGGGGAAGAAGGGTGATCCGGATGGGGAAGGACGAAAGGAAGGACCAGTCCTATTTCCTCTCCTACTTGAGACCAGAAATGGTGGAAAGGCTGATCCTTCCCATCGGGGAATATACCAAGGAGGAGGTAAGGGAAATCGCCAGGCGGTTAAAACTCGAAACGGCCAGCAGGAAGGATTCCATGGACCTGTGCTTCGTGGAGGGGGATTACAGGCAGTTCCTGATAAAAAAGGGAATCAGGCCGCAGGAGGGGGAAATCGTGGACATATACGGAAATGTAATCGGAAGGCACAGGGGATACATGTTCTATACGATAGGGCAGAGGAGGGGACTGGGAATTTCGCTGGGAAAGAGGGCGTATGTGGTGGATATAGTTCCCGGGGAAAACAAAATCGTTGTGGGATTCGAGGAGGATGTGCACAGGAGGATGGTGGTCGCATCCCGTCTCAACATGTTCGTGGAGATGGAAAGTACCTTCCGGGCGAGGGTGAAGATAAGGAATGTGCACAGACCGGCTCCGGCAACCGTAAAACTGAAAAGGGAGAAAGCCATAGTGGAGTTCGACACCCCCCAGTTCGCCCCCGCACCGGGGCAGATTGCCGCCTTCTATGTGGATGACTTCCTGGTGGGAGCGGGGGTCATAGAGGAATCCCGAAAATGAGTTCCTTCCACCGGGGGCATATTCCGGGTCCGGGCACCGGATGGAATTTAAACTTTTGAAATGGTCAGGGTTAGGTTTGCTCCATCTCCAACCGGCAAACTCCATGTGGGCGGAGCCAGGACGGCCCTTTACAATTTCATGTTCGCCCGCCACGAAGGGGGAAAGTTCCTGCTGCGCATAGAGGATACTGACAGGGAAAGGAGCCGGGAGGAATTCGTTAGGGACATACTGGAGGGACTCAGGTGGCTCGGTATTCAGTGGGATGAGGACATAGTTTACCAGTCGCAGAACGAAGAAAAGCACAGGGAACTGGCATATAAATTACTGGATGAAGGGAAAGCCTATCTGGACAGGTATCTGCCCGAGGAGTGGCAGCAGGTGAGGGAAAAGTATCTCAGAGGCATAAAGGACCAGGCGCAGAAGAAGCAGATGGAGAGACAGCTGATTCTGGATCCACCCCGGGAATTTCGCCATATTCTCGAGAGGGAGGGGGGAGCAGTTCGAATAAAGGTGCCGGACGAAGGGGATATACAGTTCGAAGACCTCATAAGGGGGAAGATCTCTCACCCCGCCGCCCACATACCCGACATCGTAATCCTGAGGAGCAACGGCACTCCCACCTACAACTTTGCCGTCGTGGTGGACGACGCCCTGATGAAGATCACCCATGTAATCAGGGGCGACGACCACATTCCCAACACACCAAAGCAGATAGTCATTTACCAAGCCCTCGGATTCCCCGTTCCCCTGTTCGCACACCTCCCGATGATTCTGGGACCGGATAAGAAGAAGCTCTCCAAGAGGCATGGGGCCGCCAGCGTGCTGGAATACAGGGATATGGGCATCCTCCCAGAAGCCCTCTTCAACTTCCTGGCCCTCCTGGGATGGGCTCCGTATCCGGACAGGGAAGTGGTTCCCCCGCAGGAGATGATAGAACTCTTCGATATAAGGAAGGTGAACAAAAATCCCGCCGTTTTCGATTCGAACAAACTCTACTGGATCAACTCCCGCTACATAAAGGAGAAATCCGATGAAGAGCTGGCCCGCCTCATGAAACCATTCGTACCGGAGGAATTCTACTCGGAGGAGGGGGCCAGACTGGCCGCAAAACTCCTCAAAGACAGGGTTAAAACCCTGAGGGACTTCTGGGAATACGGGGATTATGCCTTCACGGACGACTTCAGGATAGAAGAAAAACCCTACAGGAAGTACTTTTCTGATCCGGAGGTGTTCGAAAGGCTCAGGATACTCACGGAGGAATTCCGCCAGCTGGAGGAGTGGAAAGAGGAGGCAATAGAAAGAACACTGCGTGGGACTGCGGAGCGCCTCGGCATCAAAGCCGCCCTTCTGATACATCCCGTGCGCATCGCCGTATCCGGGAAGAAGGTGGGTCCATCCCTCTTCTTCATGCTGGAAGTACTGGGGAAAGAGAGGGTAATCCGCAGGATAGAGCGGATAATGGAGAGGGCCCGCAATGATTGAGGAAGTATCGGCTGGTTTTATCCTGTTTCTGATCGAAGAGGGCAGGCCCCTTTACCTCCTGCTCAAACACAGGACATACTGGGGTTTTCCAAAAGGCGGAATAGAGGAGGGGGAGGACCCCCTTCAATCTGCCATAAGGGAACTGAAGGAAGAGACTGCCATAGAGCACATCCGGGTAATAGAAGAATTCCACAGGACCATAGAATACACCTACTACTTCCAGAGGAAGAAGAGGCACAAAGTTGTCCACCTGTTCCTGGCCCAGGCATTCGAAAGGGCCTTCTGCACATCCTTCGAACACTGGGGAGGAGCATGGTTCGAATTCGACATCGCCTACAGATTCTCCAGATATCCAGAGAACAGGAAGGTTCTTAAGGAAGCCCACCAGTTTATAATGGAAAGGATCATAGGAAGATAGGGACGGGAAACCGTCCCATCACCTCTTCAGATTGAGAACCTTATACCGCCTTCCATTCATATCCAGCAGGTATATGCCAGGGCCGGGTATCTCCAGAGCGGCAACCCTTCCATCAATATTCCCCCTGTAGGAGCCCAGCAATCTGCCGGCGGCATTGTACAGATTGAGCTCCACATACCCCCTACCCTCCAGGACCAGACGCCCATTCGATACTGAGTACTTTATGCCGGAGGAGACTTCATCCCTCCCCACGCTGGATGTTACATTGTACCTGTACACTCTGGACATGGATGCAAACTGCCCGGAGAGGGCCACATAGAGATAGTATTGACCCGGAGAGTATTCGTGGAGCTGCGTGGAAGACTCCGTGTATCCCACCACAGTATCGGCATAATCCACCACATTCAGGTCCCCTATCCGCCTGAACTCCACGAAGGTGGTGTCCATTACATCGAACTTATTTACAATCAGGGCCACATAATCACCAAGCCGATTCAGACTCCTGACCACGCCGTTTAATGGTCCGAAAATGTGGGAAACATTCAGCTGCCTGTCCATCACAGCAATGTATCCCCCGGTGGTGGTCATGTAAATGGAATCCCGAAATACATAGAGTCCATTGATATTTCCATAAGAGACATCCACGGAGCCATAGGAGCAGGATGCAAGCCCCGCATGGCACTTGAAAATCCTCTTTTCCAGGGGACTACTGAATACGGCGAAAACCGTATCACCCTCCATCAGAACCCTGACGGGATACTCGGTGGACGAAGCATCGAAGTCCACCACATACGGTCCCACAAGATTGTCTGCATCGAAATCGTAAACATAAATGTATCCAACACCATCGGTATAACTGGAAAGCAGCATGACCATATAGTTTCCGTCCTCATTTACATCCGCAACCCATGTGGTGCTCAGACTCCCCAGGTTCACCAGTTCCAGCCCCGACAATGTGGCCGTGTCCAGGACATGGATATACGACTGACTTCCGGTCCCCGATAGCACGAAGAGTTTATCATTGACTTCCTTCATAAAGACCACATTCCCGTAAGGGGTGGAGGGTATGGAGTAGGAGTAGGAAAGGGGCAGACCGGTACTGAGGTCTATCTTTCTGATTTCCTCGGATCCATAATTCATAAGGTAAACATACGCTGGCAAATATACATACTGGAAAGAACTCAGGGTATCGGCCTTCCACTGAAAAGCGAGATTCTCTCCCAGCTTCAGAAGGGTGGAATTTGTCGACATACTGGATACAGACCCAACCAGGCCATTATCCCTGAACTGAAGGCCAAAAACAGTCATTCTATTGGGCACATTGTTCGCCACTATGGTATCGGAGCGGATAACATCGAAGCCTCCGGCATAGTCGTACACGGTGGCAATCAGGGTATCCGGCAATGGAGAAGTATAATGAAACAGGAGAATGCCCGTGCCGAAGGAAGGAACATCGGAGTGGGAGTATTCGTTCAAAATCCCACCGACCATAGAAGGCACTGTTTCCATATCCAGGAGGGAAAGGGAGGATGGGTCGATGGAAATCAATCCCCCGTTAGCAAGGAAAATACATGCATCCGTTCCGGAATAGAAACCCGGTCCACTGATATAATCGGTGTAGGGAAGGGATCCCGAATAGAAATTACCCGAAAACACATTATAACGGAAGAGGTACAGGTCAGAACCATCTCCTTGAGCTCCACATATACCATCTGCATAAAGGGAAAATGTGTAATAGGCCCCCGCATAATACCTCTCGTCCACAACCGAAGCAGTATTGAGGTCGAATCCGATAAAGGCAATAGAATCCGTAGAACTGAGAATACCCATAAACACAGCTCTGGAACCATCGTCGAACAGTCCTCCCCCTGCAACATAGTAATAAGTACCTGGATAATGACCCGAATAGGAAATCACTGGATTGTCAGAAGACGGAAGGTTCAAATCCAGACCCAGCATGTAAACATCGTTATCTATTGAAAATATAGCGAAAGCAGTATCGGGATAATCATCGACAAATCCATACAGCCCGATACTGTTTACGACTCCGGAGAAACTGCTCGAGAAGATTTCTTCGATGGATGCATCATCGAATCTGTGAACGAGGACCACGCTGTTGCGGGCCACATAATCGGAAAAAACCAGCATGGCGCAGAAGTCATTCCCGCACTTCTGAACCACCTGATGCGCAGCGGTATAATCGGAAGACGGAGCCGGAACATCGTACAGCGCAACGGGAAGCTCTCTATCGACAGCATAATTGAATATCTTCAGGATATAGTGCTCCAGTCCGGAGGGATCGTGATACGGTGTGGCAGAGACAAATATACCCGTATTCTCATCGTATGCTTCTATGCCCTCCTGAATGTGGAGAATGGAATCCCTGTAAGCGAGTACATATCCTCCAGAGCCGAAAACTACCCCCACGAAGTCTCCTGCGGGATTCAAAAAAGCTTTTCCCGGGAAGAAGAGGTCCAGAGCCCCGGTGTCCTGAAGGACAACCCCCGCATCCCTGCTCACGCTCAGGGCAAAAACGAACGATAAGAGCATCATAATTACACCTCCTGAAGGAATTATTACAGAATAACTTAACGGGAATGTTAAAGATATTCGAATTTGAAAATCAAAAACTTACATTCGAAATCCGTATGACCGGGCAACTTCTATACTGATCAGTCATGGAAATTCACAGTTAAACGACGGGCTACCTTATCCTTACTTCCTGCCTGAAAACCCTGGGAATCAAAAAGAGATATGTCCCCCTCCTGTCGAAATCCAGCACGAGGGAATCCCCCGTGAGATACTTCCCATAGATATTCCCATCGGAGTCATAGACATACAGGCGGTATTTCCTTCCCGTATTGTTCCAGAGCCAAACCCTCCTTTTCTTTCTGAAAAGCACCACGGGAAGGGTATCCAGAACCTCCACAGAAACCCCCCTCAGTGTACCGTAATCAGAAGAAATCTCGAGGAAAACCCTGCCTCCGAAAGGGGGCACAGTATCCAGCACCGAAACAGAATCGATACCTCTGACCCGCTTCCTCTTCAGGATATGATTCAGCCTGATGACAAAATTCCCCCTTCCCCATAGCCTCACCCTGTAAACTGCACCCCTTTTCAAGTAGAGATACTTTCCAATGGAACCCCTGCCGCGAAAATGGACAGCCCCATCCGAATAATAAGCACTGCGGCGGCCCCATCCGGAAGGGAAGACCTCAGGACGGGAAAAATCCACATTACGGAGAAAATTACTCTCCATGCGAAGAATCGGAACAGCACAATGGGTATCCATGCGGGAATGCCCGGATATGCGAAGCCGAACACTGTCGAAAATCCCATCTGCCCCGACGCTCAGCGTCTGAACCCACAACGAATCCCTGCTCCTGGCCGAATATGTCTGCCTATCATTCCCATTGAATACCTCCATCAGCACCTTCACATACATATCGGGACACCTATCCAGAAGCCGGACGGATACGCGGGGATCTTTCACATTTCGGGCCCATTGAAGAGCATAGGAAAAGTGGCCATCCGAAACGAACACCAGTTTCCCATCCGAAAGCCTGATCCCATCCCCCTCAATCCTCCACCCCTCGATTCCAGCCGTATCCAGTTTACTCCAGGAGAATATCAAGATGAGCGAATATAATCCCATGCTTTCCTAATATCCTGACGGATAAAACCCTCCAGGCGGGGATTTCTCAGGGCAGCGGCAGGGTGATAGGTGGGAATCACATCCACCCCCAGTATGCTCCGGACCACCTTCCCCCTGTACATGGACATGACCCTTTCTATGGGCTTTCCGGTCAGGGTGGAAGCAGCATACCTGCCCAGGGCCACTATTAGACGGGGAGATATCACATCGATCTGGAACCGGAGATGGGGGAAACAGGCCCTTATCTCATCCTCCTTCGGGTCCCGGTTTCCCGGAGGCCTGCACTTCAGGATATTCCCGATATAAACATCCCTTTCCCTGTCTATTCCAATCTCCCTCAGTATCTTCGAAAGGAGCTGTCCCGCCTTTCCCACGAAGGGCTTTCCCCTAAGGTCCTCTTCCCTCCCCGGTGCCTCCCCCACGAACACGAGGCGGGCATAGGGATTCCCCCACCCGAAAACCATATTGGTCCTGCTGGAAGCAAGGCGACACCTGTTGCAGTTCCGGAATTTGGATGCGTACAGGTTAAGGAGCTTTTCCCTGTCCCAATCTCCCTCTAAATATAGTTCCCCTATCAGCTCTTCCAGCAACTCCATTTTATTTTGTTCAAAGTTTAATGGAGAGTAGCAGAAATACTATGTGTGGAAAATAAAGTTAAATGCATGATTATCAAGTATGGTATCTGTCGAATTCCCGGACGGAATCCGGTTTATATACCCCTGCGGTCCGGTTATCGACACTGTCTGAATATTGCTGTGTTGATTTTTTGAGTAATGGTTTGATGTTCAGTTGTTTTTAATAAGGGCATCTGCTGTGGCTGGCTGTCCCATTAAATCGATAACTATGTTAAGATGTTCATGTTTGCATACTTATCCTGTCCACAGTGGATTTTGAGGATGTGGAAGATTGAACATATCCACAAATGGCGATTTTAGTGTGTTGATTTCTTTCATTAACCGATGTTATTCAATATTTTACGATGTTTAGAATTTTCGGGATAATGTGCATTTCTTCCTCCACAACTGTAAAATTTGCTCTGTATGGATACCGTGATAGTAGAGAAGAAGGAGGGAGTCCTCAGAGTGGTGTTGAATCGCCCGGACAGGCTGAATGCCATCAATTCCAGTATGTTGAATCAGCTGGGAAAAGCCTTGCGGGATGCGGGAAAGGATGAAGGGGTGAAGGTTATAGTCCTTACCGGTAGCGGAAGGGCGTTCTCCTCCGGTCAGGATATCGAGGAAGCCCTCTCATCCAGCAGTATCGGGGAACACCTGAAGAAGAATTATTATCCCGTTTTGCTCCAGATGAGGAAGATTGAAAAACCCATAATAGCGGCCATAAACGGTATTGCTGCGGGTAGTGGCCTTTCCCTTGCGCTTGCCAGCGATATTTCCCTCATGAAGGAGAGCGCCGAACTCTACTATGCATATACCGCAATAGGCCTGATTCCCGATGTGGGAGCCCTTTACTTTACCATAAAGAGAGTCGGATATCAAAAAGCCATGGAGCTTTCCATGACCTCTGCCCGCCTGTCTTCTGAAGAGGCTCTGGCTCTGGGCCTGGTCAACAGGGTCCTTCCGGATGAGGAATTCGATGATTCCGTGATGGAATTTGCCCGGAGGATCTCTGAGGGACCTTCGAAGGCCCATGCCCTGACGAAGAGACTGGCCAATGCCATGGAGAGGTTGACATTCGAGGAGTTTCTGGATTACGAGGCCATGCTTCAGGAGGTGGCTGGAAGCACGGACTATTTTAAAAAGGCAGTGGAGCGATTTCTGGAGGGGAGGAAGTAATCATGGAGGAACTTCTGAGAAAGTTCGATGAACTAAGGGGGTATCTTTGACGGGGCCCGTCTCAGATCCCGGATAGAGGAGCTGGAGCGAAAGACATCGCAGCCCGATTTCTGGAATGATCAGAAGGGGGCCCAGAGGGTTCTATCGGAATTATCGTCCCTCAGAAAGAAGTTGGAGGACCTTCAGGAGCTGGAATCCATGGCGAAGGACCTGGAGGTTTTGAAGGAGCTGGCATCGGAGGATCCGGATTTCAGCAGGGAGTACGACGAGACTCTAAAGAAGTTCGAAAAGAAGCTGGCCGATTTCGAGATGGAGCTTCTTCTGGATGAGCCTGAAGATGCAGGAAATGCGATACTGGAGATTCATCCAGGTGCGGGCGGCACCGAAAGCCACGACTGGGCCGAGATGCTCATGCGCATGTATCTCCGGTGGATAGAGAGGAGGGGATTCAAATACGAGATACTGGATCTGCTTCCCGGGGAGGAGGCCGGAATAAAGAGCGTATCCATCCTGGTAAAGGGGCCGTATGCTTATGGGCTCCTGAAGAACGAAGTGGGTGTCCACAGGCTGGTCAGGATTTCCCCCTTCGATGCCTCCCACAGGAGGCACACCTCGTTTGCATCCGTTTTCGTTTACCCCGAGAAAGAAGAGATTCAGGTTGAAATCAGGCCCGAAGACCTTAAAATTGAAACGATGCGTTCTTCGGGTGCGGGTGGACAGCATGTGAACAAGACCGAATCGGCTGTTCGCATAACCCACATCCCCACGGGAATCACGGTAATGGCCCGCAATGAGAGAAGTCAGCACAGGAATAAGGAAATGGCCATGAAGATCCTCAGGGCAAAGCTCTACAGGTACTATATGGAGAAGGAAAGGGAGAAGATGAAACAGCTCGAAGAGCAGAAGACCGACATAGCATGGGGTCATCAGATTCGCTCCTATATACTCCATCCCTACCGCCTGGTCAAGGATCACAGGACCGGTCTGGAGCATACGAATCCGGATGCGGTTCTGGATGGGGACATAGATGAATTTATAAGGCAATACCTTTTGAAGAGCAAAAGAGTCGGCGCATAAAATTAGGGGAGGTGCTGGAATGGAGTCTTCTGGAAATGGTATTTATGCAATTGATCTCATTCAATCCCTTCAGATGGCCGATGAACCGCTGTCCATAGTGGTGGTTGTGGATGAAGGGGACAAGGACAGGCTGGGCAGGATATACATAGATGGCAGGAATATTTATCATGTGGAATTCGAAAATCTGGAGGGCTCCAGTGCCCTGAAGAGGCTTCTGGATAAACCCGTAAAGAAAGCATACATAGTCCGCATGGAAAGGCCCATACCCTACAGGACCATGAATGTCGAGGTGGATGAGGCCCTGTTCCTGGCCACTTTCGACAGAAAGAGCACGGGGGAATTCCACACCCGGTTCATCTACCTGGACAGGGTGGCTCAGGAGATGGATAAGGAGGAAGGGGTAATGGCCTTCTTTATAGTCAATTCGTCCGAAAAATCCGATGTTCTGGATATGGCGTATGTGAAGGACGAATACAGGGATATCCGCATAAAGCTCGGAACCAGGGCTATGGATCTGGTGAGAAAAGGAGCCCAACTGGCCGGGGAGTGTGGTTCCTTCGTGTGCGAAAAGGACGGTGTCATATACTATGTGAAGAAGGTGGGAAAGCAGACCGCAAAGTTCGGTGTTCTGGTGGGTCTTTCTGTGGTCCCCGTGGATGTTATGAAGATATTGATGGAGAGGCTTGTCCATGCTGCTGATTCTGGTGATGCTGACCGGTGATTATGTGGCTTTCGAGGCGATGAGGTATGTGGGGGTTCCCTACAGGTATGGGGGAATGGGATTCGATGGAATGGACTGCTCCGGTCTGGTCAATGTGGTTTACATGAAGTTCGGTGTCCGACTTCCCCGCAGAAGCAGGGATATAGCAAGAGCCGGGATTAAGGTACATCCGGACAGCGTCCTGCCGGGCGACATACTGGCATTCTCATCCAGGCCGGGAGGCCCTGTAAATCATGTGGGCATCTATGTGGGGGGTGGAAAATTCGTTCATGCTTCCAGCAGTAGGGGGGTGGTGGTGGATTCCCTCGATGAGTACTACTCTTCGAGGCTCGTCGATGTCAGGAGGTTTCATCCCTCCAAGGAGTATTATTTCTCGAATATAATGAGGAAAATCCGCATTACCGCACTGAATATGATGGATAGAGACGAGCACAATTAGTTTCACACCCCGGGTGAGAAAATAAACTTATGGACAGGAAGTGTCCGGCCCCTTCAATATAAGAACTAAATTCCTCTTTAATCCCGTTCCTGATGGCCTTTGGAACTTTTGTCCCGTAAGGCAATTCACGATGTTCGATTTTCATCATGGCTTTCGTGGAAGGGGAGGTGGATTACACGATGAAGTTGAGTATGTAGAGGGCTATCCCCGTCGCCACCGACACATTGTACGAATTGACGGAGGGGCGCTGCCGAAGGCTTATTATGGAGTCCACAGTTCGCATTATGGAGGGCCTTATCCCGTAGTGCTCTGACCCCACGACCAGCAGTCCCTTCCCGAAAGGTTCGACTTCTTCGATGAATTTCCCTTCCCGCTCCAGCGCCATGGCATGGATGCCCTCCTCTCTGAGCTTCTCGATTATGTGCTTAATGTTGTCGGAGAAGGAAAGTTTCACATGAAAAACAGCCCCTGCACTGGCCTTTACAGAGGCGGAAGTGAGTCCTGCCGATGCTTTCCTCGTGGCTATTATATTGACAGTTCCCGTGAGGGAAGCTGTTCGAATAATCGATCCCAGGTTCCTGGGGTCCTGTATCCTGTCTAAAATCAGGAGAATCTTCCTGTCCCCTTCCATAAAATCCTTCAGGTTTTCCCGCAGGGGATGGGTGGGCTCCTTTTCCAGCCTGGCCACGATGCCCTGGTGCTTTTCGCCTCCAGTCATCTGATCCAGACGGCCCTTCGATGTGATTTCATAGGGGATGGAGTGGCCTCTCAGGAGACCGGTAATCTCGTCGATATCCCTCAGCCCCTTTGAGAGATATACTCTCACCGGTTTGAAGGGGGATTTCAGCGATTCGAGGAGGGGATTTCTTCCGTATATCAGCATCTAATAACCCATCTTCTTCAGTTCTTCGAAGAGTTTCTTTGCTCTGCCGTTCACCCTCTCCGGAATCTTCACATTCAGATGAACTATGAGGTCTCCCCTTCCTCTCCCATCCACGCGGGGCATACCCTTCCCCTTCACCCTGATGGTCTCTCCGTGCTGGACGCCGGGTGGAATCCTGATTTTTGTCTTCTGGCCCAGAATGTCCTGAATCTCCACCTCATCCCCGAGCACAGCCCGGGAAACGGTTATATCCATGTCCATGTGCAGGTCCTCCCCGCTCCTCCTGAATACGGGGTGGGGTTTCTCCTCTATCTCCACATACAGGTCTCCGGCAGGGGCCCCCTCCTTTCCCTCATCCCCCATGCCCCGTATCACCACCCTCTGTCCCCCCATAATGCCCGCGGGAACTTTTACCTTTACTTTCTCCTGCTTCAGGATAAGGCCCCTTCCGTTGCAGGTGGGACACTTTTCGTAGAGCTCTTCCCCGGTCCCCCCGCATGTGGGACACACGCTCTGGCTCTGAAAGAGGAATCCGAATGTTCTGGATGTTCTGATTATCGTTCCCCTTCCGTTGCATGTGGAGCATACCCTCTTCTTCCCTCCGGTCCCCCCGCATGTGGGACATTTAACATACCGATTGTAGGTGATTTCCTTCTCCACACCTCTGGCCAGCTCTTCCAGCGTCAGGGGCAGTTTGTACAGGATATTCTGGCCCCTGGCCCTGCGCCTTCTGGTCCTGGTGGATGTTCCTCCTCCGCCGAAGTTGAATCCGAACAGGTTTTCGAGTATATCCTGCAGATCCCTGAAAATGTCGGAAAATTCGCTGGAGTGCGTGTTGAAGAAATCCTGCCAGTTGAAGTTGTATCCCGTCTGCTGTGAGAAGTCGGTGGTTCCGTACATGTCGTACAATTTCCTCTTCTCCGGGTCCGAAAGGACATCGTAAGCCTCCGAAATCTCTTTAAATTTCTCTTCTGCTTCTTTTTTCTTCTCCGGGGGGACCCGATCCGGGTGATATTTTAAGACCAGTTTTCTGTAAGCCCTTTTGATTTCTTCCTGGGTGGCATCCCTCGAAACACCGAGGATCTCATAGTAGTCCTTTTTTGCCATATTTACAATTTTACAGAAATTGTGCTTTTTCCGGATAAATCGGTGTGGGCGTCGGCGCTTATACTTTTCCGTGTTCGTTATCTGCGGTGCGGGGATTACGGGGCTGACCATAGCAAGGGAACTTCTGCGCAGGGGAGTTTCGGATATTCTGATTCTGGAAAAGGAGCGGGGTGTTGGAAGGCATGCATCGGGAAGGAACAGCGGGGTCCTGCACGCCGGTATCTATTACTCCCCCGATTCCCTGAAGGCCCGATTCGCCGTGGAGGGGAATCGGCTTATGAAGGAGTATGTGAGGGAAAAGGGTCTTCCCATAAGGGAAACCGGTAAGGTGGTGGTGGCCCGCAGTCCCCGGGAGGTGGAGGTCCTCTACGAACTGAAGAGGAGGGCGGATGCCTCTAAAAGCCGCGCCGAAATCATAGATGAAACGACCCTCAGGGAGATAGAACCCCATGCCCGCACCTGTGGAAAGGCCCTTTATACACCCCTGACCGCCGTGGTGGACCCCATTTCCATTTTGAGGGCCCTTGTGGAGGACTTGAGGGCATCGGGGAGGGTGGAGATTCGCTTCGGGGAGCGGTGTATGGGCTTCGGGAACGGGAAGATTATCACAGAGCAGGGCAGATATCCATTCGATTTCTT
This sequence comes from Caldifarciminota bacterium, assembly GCA_026986535.1. Lineage (GTDB taxonomy): Bacteria > Hydrothermota > Hydrothermia > LBFQ01 > DSFT01 > S143-66. Next base: position 5,632 of record JALSOK010000007.1, on the reverse strand, counting down.
TATAAATGCGGCGGGGGCCCATGCGGACAGGATCGCCCATGCTTTTTCCCTGGCCCGCGACTTCCTGATACTGCCCTTTAAGGGTACTTACAGGAGGCTCAGGGATGAAAAATCCCATCTGGTGCGCGGCAATATTTATCCGGTTCCGGACATCAGGACCCCATTCCTTGGTGTCCACTTTACCAGGGGGGTGGATGGGACCGTCTATGTGGGACCAACAGCGTTCCCCGCCCTCGGAAGGGAGCATTATGGACTCTTCCCTGAATCGGTGGGGGAGGCCATCTCCATTCTATACAGGGATGCGGTCATGTTCTTCAAAAACCCTGCTTTCAGGTACAATGCCCTGATGGAGATTAGAAGGTATATACCCGGTTTCTTCTACAGGGATGCATCCCGCCTCGTGGAGGGGCTCGAGAGGGGAGACCTGCTTGCTTCGAGGAAGGTGGGCATAAGGCCCCAGCTGGTCAACTGGAAGAAAAAGGAGCTGGTGATGGATTTTCTGGTCATAAGGGATGGGAATACGCTCCACATCCTCAATGCCATATCTCCCGCTTTTACCACTTCGCTGGCCTTTGCCCGTTGGGTGGTGGATGAGTTCATACCGACCTGAGCATCAGAAGGAAAATCTCAGCTGGAAGTACGGGGTCAGGGGAATCTGATAGAATTCCCTGCGTGTGGGTGGATTGGTGCTGTAATCGTAGAGGCGGATGAGGAGATTCTTGAAGTTGAACAGGTTGATTACTCCCAGCCCCAGGCTCCCCCCTTTAACCGGAATGCAGAGCCTCCAAAATCCGGCGCATGATATGGGTTTCTCGTAGTAGATGTCCACCCTCCTGTAGTCGGGCATGGTCATGGCATTCCTGTCGCTATTTATGTCCACCCAGAGGATGAAGTCATGATATCCGTATGGTCCCGGGCTTATGTATAGGTACCGGGCCAGGATGTCGGTGTAGGGATTCCCCGTTGCATAGGTGAGTTTTATTCCGGCCTGTCCTCCGGGAACCCTTCCATGGGCGGAGATGTTCAGGGTGTGGCGCCTGTCCCATTCGGCCCTCTTCCAGTACTCTTCGTTTTCTGCCCTGTTGTACGCAAACATAAGGGTGTATGCGAAGTCAAGCCAGCTGTTCTGGAACCACACATCCACCCCCCATGAGAATGCCTCTGCGGGCAGGAGTATGCTCTCCTCTATGTTGGTTATGTCCGGGTAAATGTTGACGGTTGCGGTGAATAGATAGGGCTTTACGAATAGATTAATATCGAAGTTTCCAAAGGAGGGTATCCCCTCTATTCCGGCGATTATATGGATGTTGCTCACGGGGTCTATTCTTCCATACGGGGCCACCCAGTAATAGAAGGATGAGATCTGAATCTGGGGATTGGTGATGGCTATTGCATACTGGTAATACAGCCCTGCCGCAAGCTTGAGGGCCAGGTCTTCCCTGATGAAGTACTTGAGATTGAGGCGGGGCTCTATGGACCAGTGGTCTTTTTTATACTTATTGCTCCGAAGCCGGTAATAATTTCCCCTGATGCCCGCATTGAAGGTGAGCCTTTTCCATTCCCTCTTCCACTCAGCAAATACGCTTGCAACAATAGGGGTTCCCTCGGTGTACTGGGGGATTCCGATCAGGTTCGATTTGTAATATCCGGATATAACTGCCAGATCCAGTCCAAATGTACTGCTCCATGTGGGTCCTATATAATCGAATATATTGCGCATGGAGTATATGTCGAATCTGTTATCCACCCGGAATATGCCCCTGCGAAAATTCATTTCTATGGAATTTCCCGTGTATGATAGGTAGGAGCGGAACAGCAGGCTGTTTAATATGGTCTTTAAGATGAGAGATGCCCCCCTGTTGCCCCATCTGACATCGATTATGTCCTCGAATGTGAAGTTGTCCTGACTGTTGATAAAGGAAATGCTTCCCGTCGTAATGTCCGAGAAGTTATGGGTCAGTTTGCCCGTTATGTCGTAGAAGTAATAGGGGAATCGGACTCCCAGCATGTCGAGGGCTTCTCCAATATAACTCCTTCTGATGTTGAATATAAAGCTGGACCTGCTGGTTATGGGTCCTTCCAGCATGACCTTCGTGGTTATGGGACTTATTACGGTGGTGAATCTGGTCTCCTCATAACTTCCTTCTCTGAGTTCGGCGTGTATTATGGATCCCGTAGCGTTTCCGTATCGGGCTGTATAGCCTCCCTTGAGGAACTGGAATCTGTTTATGGCATCACCATCGAATATGGATACAAAGCTTCCGAGATGATAGGGGTTATACAGGTACATCCCGTCCAGTATCGTAAGGTTTTCGAATGGGGCCGAACCCCTGACAGAGAATCTTCCGGAGAAGTCGTTCGAAAACACCACTCCGGGCTGAACCTGTATGATGCGCATCAGGTCCTTTTCGAATGGACTGGGAAGCAGTCTGTATCTGGATAAATTCTGCTGTATATTGATGGAGAAGTCTTTTCGGAAACTCTCCTTTCTTGCTGTGATTACGGCCTCTTCCAGGCGGATGGCAGAGGGTTGTAGATACACCTTCAGGTTAAGGGTGTTATTCACATGGATTTCCTTCTCGTAGCTCCGGTATCCCAGTGCGGATACCGCGAGCTTATATGTGCCGGGCCCGGGAAGAGGGAGAGAAAAGAAGCCCTTTTCATCCGCATAAGTGCCTTTTCCACCTATCTCCACTGCCGCATAGGGGATGGGCTCCCTCGTCTGAGCATCTATAACGATACCGCTTACAACCTGATTTATCAGGAGAAAGAGCATCCTGGAGAAATTTTAATACTTAACCCCCGCCCCAGAAGGCGGGGGAGACAGGGTGGTCCCGCCCGAAGGCGGGTTCGCAGGAGGGGTCCCTTACTTGAGATCCGCTGTGCAGTAGGGACACTTTACAGCCTCTATGGGTATCTGCATGTGGCAGTATGGACACTCCTTGGTGGTGGGTGCCGCGGGGGCTTCCTCCTCCTTCTTCTTCATCTCCTGCATCCTGTTTATCCCCTTTACCACCAGGAATATGGCAAATGCAATGATGAGGAATTCTATGATTGTATTGATGAATACCCCGTATTTGATCACGGGGGCCCCCGCTTCCGTGGCCTCTGCAAGGGTTTTATATCCCTTTCCGGATAGGTCGATGAACAGGTTGGCGAAATCCACACCTCCCAGAAGCATCCCTATTGGGGGCATCAGTATGTCTTTGACCAGGGATGAAACTATCTTTCCGAAGGCGGCACCGATTATTATACCGACCGCCATGTCTATCACATTGCCCCGCATTATGAATTTCCTGAACTCATTCCACATATTTCTCCTCCTTTTTAAATCTTACAATAAATTTTAAAGCCGAACACTTTATGAGGTTCCTTCCCCACCCATCCTGTGGAAATGCCTGAGAATAACTAATTTGGATTGAATTACTTAACCGGACAGAATTCGCCTTTCCGGCCTCTCATGGTTCGTATCTGACGCCGTGGGCCGGTGAATGGAAAGCTCCATCCATTAAAATTTCTACCAGCCAGCGTAGCTCAATCGGCAGAGCGGCGCATTCGTAATGCGCAGGTTGGGGGTTCGAGTCCCCCCGCTGGCTCTCCCTGATTTATCTTCATTTTCCCCCGCGTCCAGACCCTGCCCCGACCCCTTGCACGATGGTTTAGACTTATTAAAATTCACCTCAACAAAAAGGAGGTTGATTTATGAGGAGATATATGATTGGACTGCTGGTAATTCCAGCAATAATAACCATCTCGTGCAGCAGGAGTACAGCTCCGGATAATGGTGATAATACTCCGCCGCCCCCCCAGTACACAGTGAATGGGGTCTTCGAGATGGAAGCGATTATCGCCAATTACCGCTCACCCGTGTTTTCCATCGATGGAGCAATAATTACCCTGAACGATACCCTGGGCCAGTCCATTTCCAGCGCCACCGTGGTGGTGAATGGCGACACGATTCCCTATACGGGCATTTATCTGGATACGGTGAATGTCCGCTATGTTGCCGGATATGAGTATACCCTCAGCGTGTATATCGATTCGCTGAACAATCTGACTGCCACTGTTCAGGCACCCGATGTGGACTCCATAAGGATCCTTTCTCCCGCCCTGGGGGACACGCTTCCCTACGACAGCCTCACCCTCCAGTGGGAATACTATGGAAATCCCGCGACGGGAACCACATACATACTGGTGGCTGACACCATGATAGAGGTCAGCGGCACTTCCTATACGCTGGATAGCACCCTGGTGAAAAACATACTCGCTCAGAGGCAGACGGATAACCTGATGGTGGGAGTCCTGATTATGAATGGCATTTATTTCCCCGAACTGGTGGAGGGCTCCAGTTTCTTCGTGGGAACTGGAAGGGCAACGGGAGTCATAGTGGATACCACGAGGTAAACATTCCTGCGGGGGTTTCCCCGCTTTTAATTTTCTTCTGTAGTCGATGGGCTTCGGGGCTCTGCTGTCCCCTTAAACTTTTCCCGCATGAAGCTGATAATAGTAGAAAGTCCTGCCAAAGCCCGCACCATAAAGCGCTTTCTGGATGGAGATTATGAACTGAAGGCCACCCTGGGCCATATCGTGGATTTGCCGGAGAAGGAACTGGGAGTTGATATTGAGACATTCCACATGGAATTCGTCCCCATCAGAGGGAAGAAGAAGGTAATAGACGAATTGAAGAAGGCGGTGAAGAAGGCATCCCTCGTGTATCTTTCCACGGACCCCGACAGGGAAGGGGAGGCAATTGCCTATCATGTGGTGCGTCTCACCAGTCCGAAGGATTACAGGCGCATAGAGCTGCATGCAATAATCCCCTCCGAGATCAAAAAGGCCCTCCGGAATCCCCGGGACATCGATTACAACAGGGTCAATTCCCAGTTTGCCCGCCGGTTCATAGACAGAATCGTGGGTTATTTCCTCTCCCCCCTCGCCAGCAAGAGTCTGGGGGGTCGTCTTTCCGTCGGTCGTGTTCAGAGCCCCGCTCTCAGGCTTATAGTGGAAAGGGAGCAGGAGATAAGGGATTTTGTGCCCGAACCCTTCTGGCAGATAGTTGCCATCTATGAGCACGATGGCCAGGAGTTCTCTGCCCGATACCCCCAGAACATAAAGGATAGGGATAAGGCGGAGGAGATTTTCGAAAGGGTCAGGGGGGCACGGGTCCACAGGGTCCTGTCTTTAGAGCGAAAGCAGTCAAAGGAGCATCCCCCCGAGCCCTACAGAACTGCCACCCTCCAGCAGGATGCCAGCGCCCACCTGGGTATATCCCCCGAAAGGACCATGCAGATAGCCCAGTGGTTATACGAGCACGGGTACATTACATACCACAGGACGGACAGTCCCCGCATGTCCGACAGCGCCATAAAGCAGATCCGCACCTATATTAAAACGGCATTCGGAGAGGACTATGTGCCTGCAAGGGCTTACAGGTACAGGGCCAGGGGCATGGCTCAGGATGCCCATGAGGCCATAAGGCCCACCATAATATCTGCCGACAGGAGTCCCGAGAACATAGGACTGGAGGGGGATTATCTCAATCTCTATACCATGATATGGTACAGGGCCCTTGCATCCCAGATGGAAAAAGCGGTATGGGAGAACACGAAAGCGACAATCGATGCGGGAGGTG
>JALSOK010000006.1 GCA_026986535.1 Caldifarciminota bacterium | reverse complement strand
CGAGCTGAATATAGAGGCATACAGGGATTATGCGGAGGCATTGAAGGAGAAGGCCCTTGCATACAAATATACGCCCATTATGGGCAGGACCCATGGGGTTTATGCGGAGCCCACCACCCTGGGGCTCAAGTTTCTGGGCTTTTATATGGAGGCCCTGCGCAACATCGGGAGATTAAAGACCGCCCATCACCACATCAGGTTCGGGAAAATCAGCGGAGCCGTGGGCAATTACGCATTCATAGACCCGTCCATAGAGGAAGAAGTGATGCGGCGCCTCGGATTGAAGCCCGAGCCCGTGTCCACTCAGGTTGTTCCGAGGGACAGGTATGCCCACTATGTCGATGCCCTCGTTATGGCCGGAGAGGGTATAGAGAGGCTGGCCCTGGAGATCCGGCTTCTTATGAGGACTGAGGTGGGGGAGGTGGAGGAGCCCTTCTATCGGAAGCAGAGGGGAAGCAGTGCAATGCCCCACAAGCGCAATCCCATAAGGAGCGAAAGGATCATGGGACTTGTCAGATACATGAGGGGCCTCATGGTGCCGGCCCATGAAAATATAGCCCTGTGGCATGAGAGGGACATTTCCCACTCCTCCGTGGAGAGAATCATATTGCCGGATTTAACAGCCACACTGTACTATATAACCCGCCTTGCCACCCGAATCGTGAGGGAGCTGGTCGTAAATGAGAAGAGGATGAGGGAGAATATGGAGCGGTTCGGTAAGTTCTACCTGACTCAGCCCGTCCTTTTGAAGCTCGTTTCTAAAGGTATTCCCCGAAGCAGAGCTTACGAATGGGTGAAGGAGTGCGCCCATGCGAACCCCGAGCGCTTTCTGGAGAATCTGAAGCGCCATCCGGAGATTTCCGGGCATCTGAGCCCGGAGGAAATCGAGCAGGCCGTAAATCACGATTACTTCAGGCATGTGGATTACATATTCGAGAGGGCGCTTGGAGGCAGAACCTGAAAAGGGAATCCATTCCTATCCGACAGGTTTTCCCATGAGAACGATGAATGCGAGCACCACTGCGTTTATTGCAAATAGAATCTGGTATCCCTTCATCCCCTTTCTCCAGGCGAGGAGCAGTGCTATGATTACCTGAACCAGATAGTAGGCGGCAAAGGCGCGGGACGCATAGGTTATAATCTCGAAAATGTTGGCGCTCCATACCAGAACGATTGCCACTATCGTGACGAGCAGATAGCCCGTTCTGGGCGTTAATCTGTTTCTGGTTTCCACGGAAAGAAGTCCGCCCGCCCCTATGGTATCCGCAACGGCGGCACTGAACTGGCTCATCATTGCACCTATAACGAGAAGGTATGCGAGAATGACGGATACATGCCTGCTCAACCCGATTATGGCTGCCTCATCCACCTTTTTCCCCGAAAGGAGATACAGGAGCGGTAAAGCCAGCAGGATGAAGCCCACATAGATCAAACCGGAAATAATCTGCGCCAGTTTCATGGTTTTTACCCTTTCGGTGGGAGAGTACTTGTGGGCTATGTACTTACTGGTTTCGAACCCCTGAACCACCAGGAGGATGCCTCCCAGATATTGAAGGGTCTCCAGGGTGAACGGTTTTATCTCGCCCCTGATCTGGAATCCGGTAGAAACATCGTGCAGGAAGTATCCAATAAGGAGCCCCGCAATCACCGAGAGTTTCACCGATACCGAATATTCTTCGAGGTTTTCCAGCCTGTCCAGCCCCCTCAGGAATCCATTGACACCGATGAACAGCAGGACAGCGGTTGTTATTATGTTCTCCACCACCGGTATCCTGTGAAAGAACCCTTCCATGATGAAGGAAGCCATGAGCCTCAGGTAGAAGGCGACGGATATTACATAGGCGAAGGACAGGATGAGATTGGATACCGTCTCCAGCTCCTGTATGAAGGGATCCCCTTTACTCTGAAGAATCGGTTCCTCGTGTATTATGTTGAATCGGATTGCCTCCCCTATCATGTACGCCAGGACGACGATGAGGAGCATGGCGGCCGGTGCAAGGTCTCCCACTATGAAGTAGAGCAGAGGGGCCACGACCAGGAAGCCGCTTCCGATAATCGATGCAAGGGGTGTGACCGTTGCCCTCCAGGTGCGGGAAGTTCTCAGGGGTGTGAAGAGGAGCAGGTATATAAAGAGGACGAATGTCAGGGAGATGCTTACCTCTATCAATAATTTCCAGGACATGGTAAAGTTTAATGGTCTAACAGGGAGGTGCTTCCCCGAAATCCTCTGTCCGCTATCTTCCGAAGAGCCGGAATCGGGGCTCCTGCCCCCTGAGCATGCGCTTTATGTTGTCCCTGTGGCGGATGATGACCATCAGCGCGGCGAAGCCCGCCATCAGCTTTATGGATAGGGCATTGCAGAAGTAGAGGGTCGCGATAAAGGCGGCAATGGCTCCCGTTATGGATGCGAGGGCCATTATCTGAATGGTGATGAGGACGATGAACCAGACCAGGAATCCCACAGCGACAGCCTTGGGCGCGAGGGCCAGGAATACACCGAATCCCGTGGCCACCCCCTTTCCACCTCTGAAGCCCAGCCAGGGGGTAAACATGTGGCCCAGTATGGCGGATATGCCGGCAATCACACCGCAGTCAATCGAGCACAGATTCAGGAACACCAGCGCCGGCAGAAATCCCTTCAGTCCATCCAGGAAGAAGACCACGAAGAAGTACTTTTTGCCCAGAGCCCTTGCCACATTGGTGGCCCCTATGTTCCCGCTCCCGATTTCGCGGATATCTACCCCTTTGATGCGGCTTATGATGTAGCCGAATGGAATGGAACCGGACAGGAATCCCACGATGAAAGCCAGAATGTACATCATAACTTCCAAATTTTAAATGGGTCCGCCCTGCGGATGTATCGAAATGCGGTGCTATCGGGTGGAGGCCTTTTCCGTAACGCTCATGAGGAGCTTTCTGTACCGGCGGAACAGGTCGTGCTCCACATGGACATACAGTCCCCTTGCCGCGATGAAGTCCCCTTCCTCATCGTAAATCCTTCCCCGTATGAAGATCTTCCTGTCGTCCACGATTTCATCTATCTTACCCTCGAAATATACCCTCTTTCCCAGCGGAACCGGGCGCAGGTAGTCTATCTCCATGTGGCGGAGCATCACGGAATATCCATTTACCCATGCTGTGACTCCCATTACTTCGTCCAGAAGAGTGAAAATCGCGCCTCCATGGGCGTAGCCGGGAGGGCCCTGATGGTGTATGGTGTAGGTATATTCTGCACGGACTGCGGATGTTTCGGGGTCATAGAATAGGGTGGCGTTGAGCCCTTTCCTGCTTGCCTTACCGCATCCGAAACAGTATCCATGCTCGGGGATTTTGATCATGTTGAAAGTTTAACATCTTCGCGGGATACCCCGGGTGAGAAAAAAACTTATGGGCATGAGGTGGGGAACAGGCGGCTTTTTACATGCCTGCCACTGCTGAGAGAGGAGCTAACTCGTAGAAACTGCGGGACTATGGAGAGCGAAATTTTCATCCTGATTATTCAGAGAAGAGAGGGGGTTCTATGGGTTGAGACTGCCTGCTTATTACTGCTGACAGAGGCAGTATGTGGAGAGTGCTCTCAGTGTGGGGGAAAAGGGATAACCGCCCGGGCCTGTATTGCCTTCGATGGGAAAACTGAATTCTTCGCCCTCCAGCAGATTGTATGATTTTCTCACTCTGGAATTTCCACCGGAAAACCTCTGCCCGTGTGAGGGGTGGGGCATTTAAAATTCTTTCCATGCTCAGCGATATCGAAATTGCCCAGCGGGCAAAGATGGAACCAATAGAGAAGATAGCACAGAAGATAGGTCTTTCCCCCGATGAGATTGAAAAATACGGGAATTACAAGGCAAAGATTCCCCTCTCGGTCTTCAGGAGACTGGAGGGGAAAGGAAGGGGGAAACTGGTTCTGGTTACAGCCATAAATCCCACTCCGCTTGGAGAAGGAAAGACCACTGTGTCTATAGGACTCTCCATGGCGCTCAACAGGAAGGGAGTAAAGTCCATAGTCACCCTGAGGGAGCCTTCTCTGGGACCCGTGTTCGGAATAAAGGGCGGGGCTGCCGGAGGGGGTTATTCCCAGGTGGTCCCTATGGAGGATATAAACCTCCACTTTACCGGAGACTTTCATGCCGTCACTTCCGCCAACAATCTTCTTTCTGCCATGATAGACAACCACATCCATCAGAGGCTCCAGCCCTATCTGGATTCCAGAACCGTCCTGTGGAAGCGCACCATAGATATGAACGACAGGGCCCTCCGCCAGATTCTCGTGGCCCTCGGCGGTAAGGTCAACGGATTCCCCCGGGAAGATGGCTTCAATATAACGCCTGCATCGGAAGTGATGGCGATTCTGGGCCTTGCTCTCGGATATGGGGATCTGAAGGAGCGTCTCGGCAATATCCTGGTGGGATTCGATTTCGACAGAAATCCAGTTTATGCACGGGATATAAAGGCTCACGGTGCCATGGCGGCCCTTCTGAAGGATGCAATTAAACCCAATCTCGTCCAGACCCTTGAGAACACGCCCGCCATAATACACACGGGCCCCTTTGCCAATATAGCCCACGGCACCAATTCGATTCTGGCAACCAGGATGGCAATGGCCCTCTCCGAGGTGACCGTTACTGAAGCCGGATTCGGGGCGGACCTCGGTGCGGAGAAATTCCTCAACATCGTGTCCCAGATCGGTGGATTCCATCCGCATGCTGTGGTCATAGTGGCCACCATCAAAGCCCTCAAATACCATGGAGGTGTTCCGAAGGACAGGGTGAAGGAGCCCGATGCAGAGGCCGTGAAGAGGGGCTTTCCCAACCTGCAAAAGCACATAGAGAACATAAGGAAGTTTGGACTCCCCTCGATTGTGGCCATCAACAGATTTCCCACGGATACGGATGAGGAAATCAGAGTTATAGAGGAGATGCTGGAGGAGGAGGGGGTCCGGTATTCGCTGGTGGAAGTCTTTTCCAGAGGAAGCGAGGGGGGACTGGACCTTGCGGATAAGGTGATGGACGCCCTCGAAAATGAAAAGCCCGATTACAGGCCCCTTTACACCAGGGAAATGCCCCTGGAGGAGAAGATCGAAATCATCGCAAGGGAAGTTTATGGGGCCGATGGGGTGGAGTATTCCACGAAAGCCCTGCGCCAGTTGAAACAGTACAAAAAGCTGGGATTCGACGATGCCTATATCTGCATGGCCAAGACCCAGTACTCCCTTTCCGATGACCCGAAGAAATTGGGAAGACCCACAGGCTTCAAAATTAACATCAGGGAAATCGAACTGGCAGCCGGCGCCCGATTCGTTATCCCCATAACGGGGGATATAATGCGCATGCCGGGCCTTCCAAAGGAACCTCAGGCCTACAGGATCGATATAGATGAAGAGGGACGCATAAGCGGGCTCATGTAATTGTATGGGGGGCGCTCCCCCCAATTACCGGCCTTATACTTTGGAGAATGATAGCCATAATCCCCGCGGGGGATATACCTTTTCTGGACGAAATTACGAAAAATGTGGAGGAGGTATTCTGCATCCGGGCCCGGGTGGAAAGACTGTTCCTGGATTTGAGCCTGGCCTATGACCCCTACAGACAGCAGGTACATGCGGGGACTGTTCTG
>JALSOK010000005.1 GCA_026986535.1 Caldifarciminota bacterium | reverse complement strand
CTCCCCTTAACCCTTCCATAAACTGCGATGAATACGGGCATGAGGATTCCCATTGCAATGAATATGGGAAAAGACATAAGGGGAACACCCAGTATCAGGGTAATGCTCAATATTAGAAGGTGAATCCCGAGCCCGAAAAGGGTCACGATCGAGAGAAAAACCCTGTCCGAATGGATGGGAGAGCTGGCAACGATTTTCCTGTCGAACCACTCCACCAGTTTATCCTGCCACCTGTAGAAGAGCACATACAGGAAATATAAAATCCGGAGAGCACGGGGGTCATCCCACGGGTATCCCTCCGGACGCTCATCCACTTTACTGGTGGTATCACCCCCCACCCGGTGCCTGTAGAGAACATAGTAATAATTGAAGAAGGACCCCTGAATCGAGATGGAGAGAAAGGCCGCAAAAGCGGTCAGATAACAGCAACGATAATGAAGGGCTATGGCAAGGATAAAGAGGAAATTGAGAACGATATCGGCTATGGAATCGGCAAACCTTCCCACTCGCGAAGGCCTGTTCTGAAGGCGGGCCAGAGAGCCATCGGCGGCATCCAGAATATTCTTCACCATCACCAGAACACCTGCCGGAAGGAATTTTCCCGAATAGATCAGGTACGCGGCCATTACCCCGATGAAGAAGTAAAGCAGGGTAAGATGAATTGCCCTGACCGGACTGGATTTCAAAAGGAGGGCTATCTTCACGGCTACGGGGCGGGCATAATCGGAGAAATCGATGAACCGGTGCTCCTCTGGAACTTTATTCATTGGCCAATTCCTCGATTTCCACCTCGTAGTTTTCCAGAACTTCATCCACCAATGCGGACACCATCTTCTCCACCCTCTCGATGAGGGTATCGAGGCTATTGCACCGGATAATCATCCTCACAGACCTGCCCACCCTGATGCTTTCGAGTCCCTCGATTCCCTTCTGTCTTATGAGCTTCTCCATACCGGCGGAGCGGGCATCGATAAGGCCATCCTCAGGATAGGCATTCAGAACGACGAGGAACTTCTTCATGAAAAAAGTTTAAAAGGGGGAGAATCCCCCCATCAATCCAGCTTCAGGTCTTTAAGTTGCTCCCTTATGGCCCTCTTCATGAACTTGCCCGTGGATGTCTTGGGAATTTCATCCACGAAGATGATTCTGTCGGGGAGCCACCACTTGGCAAACCTGGGCCTCAGGAATTCCCTGAGCTCCTCCTCGGTTACTTTGCCCCTGTATTCCTCCTTCAGGACCACCACTGCCACGGGTCTCTCCTGCCACTTGGGATGAGGAACAGCTACCACTGCCGCCTCAACTACAGCGGGATGTCCCATAAGGGCATTCTCCAGCTCCACAGAGCTGATCCACTCACCGCCGGATTTGATCACATCCTTGATCCTGTCCACTATCTTCACATAGCCCTCCTCATCGATGGTGACGACATCTTCTGTCCTGAACCATCCATCCTCCGTCCACTTGTCCGATGAGCCCTCCAGTTTAAAGTAAGAGGCGGCTATCCACGGTCCCCTCACCTGAAGCTCCCCCATGGTCTTACCGTCCCAGGGAACCTCCCTGCCGCTGTCATCGACAGCTCTGGCCTCCACGAAGGGAACTGGAATCCCCTGCTTTGCCCTGTATTCGTATTTTTTGTCCTCCGGGAGGTCTTCCATATAGCTCTTGAGGACGCTCACGGTGCCCAGGGGCGTGGTTTCGGTCATGCCCCACGCATGTATTACGGTCATTCCCAGCCTGTCGTAGGCCCTTATCATAGCCTCCGGAGCGGCGGCACCACCAACAGCCAGTCTCAATCCCCTGAGCTGCTCTGCCTTATCGGGATTCTTCTCCAGAACCTGAAGGAGGCCCAGCCACAGGGTGGGAACGCCGGCCGTGAAGGTCACTTTCTCACGGATGAAGAGGTCCATGAGGCTCTCGGGATCAAGATACGGTCCGGGAAAGACCTGTTTGGCCCCTATCATAACTCCAAGGAACGGTATTCCCCACGCATTCACATGGAACATGGGAACTATCGGAGACATTACATCCTTCTGCGTGACGCCGAAGTTGGCTCCCAGTCCGAGAGCAAACGCATGCAGAACTATGGCTCTGTGAGAATAGAGAACACCTTTGGGTTTCCCGGTGGTTCCGGATGTATAACACATTCCGGCGGCATCGTTCTCATCCAGCTGCGGATACTCGTACACCTCGCTCTCGGGAGCAATGAAGTCCTCGTAATCTATGAAGGGCCCTTCGTGCTTCTTTCCCGTCAGGGGGAAGACAATGACCTTCTCCAGGTTCACCTTATCGGCAAACTGCTGATAGAGGGGCAGGAGGACATCGTCCACTATGAGAATCCTGTCCTCTGCATGGTTGATTATGTATGCGATGTCGTCGGGGTGGAGCCTCAGGTTCAGGGTATGGAGAACCCCCTCAGCCAGAGGTATTCCGAAGTAGGCCTCCAGGTGTCCATAGTGGTTCCACATGAGGGTTGCAACCCTGTCGCCCTTCTTTATGCCCGCCCTCCTGAGTGCATTGGCCAGCTTCTTCGTCCTCCTGTAGAAATCGCCGTATGTATAGTGGTGAATCGAGCGGTCAGCCATTCGGGAAGCCACCTCCACCTTCGGGAAAAGCCTGCCCACCCTCTCGAATATCGTAACGAGGGTCAGGGGATAATCCATCATTAATCCTTTCATGGCGATTTAATTTTACAGGAGCCTTCCGGGGACACATATCCGAACATAGCTGACTCCCCGTGCGAATAGTGAATCCGAGTCCAAAAATACAGGAGATTTATAACTTCTCCAGCAACAGGACGGAGTCCACCATTTATCTTCCGGGGCCCAACCTTTCCTTCCACCAATCCTCAGCCTGCAAAATTCCCCTTATGACAGCGGACAGGAGGAACCTCAGCGGCTCCGGAGGCCATGGTAGAACCCGGCGGTTAACGAACCACAGGTCCGTAAGGGCGCTCTTTTTGTCCAGAGCAAGCTCGGCCAGTATTCGGCCATTGGAGGGCATCAGGGAGACACCGTGCCCTATGCATCCGGCATTGTAAACAAACCTCTCATCCCTCCAGTAGCCGAGGGCCGGTACCAGATCAAGGGTAACCGAAAAGGGCCCTCCCCAGTGATGGGTGATTTCCACATCCCCCAACTGCGGAAATAGAACCTTTATGAAGTCCTCGAGATGCCGGCGGGCTTTCCTGTGAAATGGCTTTCTCATGCGCGAACCGAAACCGATGATGACGGGACCACCCCCCATGAGGAGCCTCCCATCGGGAGAGGGCCTGAAGTAGTGGATCAGATTCCTGGAATCCTCGATACCCATCCTCCTGCCCCACCCAATGGATTCCCATTCCCCGTCCGAGAGGGGGCGCGTGGCCACCATATAGGTCCAGGCCGGAATCTGAATTCTCCTGAGCGGAGGTATAAGGTGGGTGTAGGCGTTGGTGGCGAAGATCACCTTGGATGCCCGAACTGTCCCCCTTTCGGTATGAGCCTCAACACCCCCATGGACCTTCTCCACCTTCAGAACAGGAGACCTCTCATAAATCTCCACCCCGCTCCTGAGGGCCAGCCTCTTCAACTCCAGGGCAAGCTTCGCCGGATTGAGAAGACCACATCGCGGCTCCCACCAGCCAGCGAGAAACACGGGAGAATGCACCTCCTGCTGAACCCTGTCTCTGTCCCACCACTCCACCCCATCCAGACCAATTTTACCGGCTATCTCCATCTCTTTCTCAAGATGACGCACCTGCGCGGAAGTGGTTGCAACCCTGAGAAAACCTGCCCTATTGTAATCCACATCGAGGTCATTTTCCCGAATCAGCCGGTCCAGGTACTCCACAGCCTCCACCATATAGGAGTAGGCTTCACGGGTCCTTCCCTCGCCGTGAATCATATAGGTAATAGAAAGGGATGCACCGAATACTGTCATGGAGAACCCGCCGTTCCTGCCGCTCGCACCAAAACCCGCATGCTCCGCCTCGAGAACCATAACCTCCGAGCCCGGATCCATACTCTTTATATGGTATGCGGTGGACAGACCTGCAAAACCTGCCCCCACTATGACGAAATCCGCCCTGTGCCTCCCCTCCAGCATCGGGGACTCATCGGGGGTCAGCCCTTCCATCCAGTAAGGGGGAAGCCCCATTCTGACCTGTACCATGACCCACCTCCTGAAGGAATTTTACAGGGACACATACAGGAAATTATAGCAGTGAATACATCAAAAATGGCCCGATTGGGCCATAGTGCTCACTTCAAAAGGACTCTGAGACTCTCCACTTCCTCACCTACCCGCATCCTTACGATATAAACACCCGGGCCATAACCGACGAAGGGGATTTCCAGCCTGCCCGGTGGATAAAGACCCAGGGAAACCCTATCCAGAAGCCTTCCCGAAACATCGTAGATGTCATAACCAACATAGGCTCTGGAACCGGTGTATATCACCAGCCTGTCCCCTCTCCAGAAGACACCCTCACCGCCGTATGGTCCCTCATGGGCGTCGACAGGTGTGAGTCCGGGCTCAAGAGAGAACAGGAGCATATCCACACCTCCCCGCGGATATCCCGCATCGAGAGTTATGGGAAAATCCCGGGAAGCAGTATTGCCGGCTATATAAAGCAGATTCGGAGACATGGTAATGGAATAAGCCTCATCATCGCCACTGCCCCCCATATAGGTGGACGCAGAGAGGGAAGATAGGTCAAAAGAAAACCTGCTCACCACAGCATCTTTTCCACCGTTATAGGTCCCATCTATGGCACCCGGGGAAACGGGAAAATCGGATGAATAGGTATAACCTGCAATGTAAACACCGTCGGGAGCAATGTAAAGGGCACTGGAATAATCCGTACCGGCACCACCGAGATAAGTGCTCGCAGAGAGGGATGAGAGGTCAGACGAAAGGAGGCTCAGAAAGATATCCTGGGAACCCGCGTAGGAAGCGGAATAGGCTCCCGGCGTTGTGGGAAAATCCGTCGAATAGGTATGACCCGAGACATACACCCCCGAGGAGGAAAGGGAGATATCCGAAGAATATTCCCAGCTACTACCCCCGAGATAGGTGCTGGCCGGAAGAGAAGAAAGGTCCAGCGATAATTTACTCACGAAAACATCGTACCCTCCTGAAAAGGAGGTTCTATAGGCTCCCGCGGTGACGGGAAAATCGGAAGAACCCGTATGTCCGATGGTATATACGCCATCCGAAGCGCATGCGATACTCTTTATCTCATCATAACCGGAACCCCCCAGGAATGTGCTCGAGATAAGGGAGGAAAGCTCAATATTGAACCTGGATATGAAAGCATCATAAAAACCGTTAAAGCCATTGTCGAAAGCCCCGGCAGTCACGGGAAAGTCGCTGGAATAAGTGGTTCCAACCACATAGATCCCATCCGAAGTTCCGCACATATCATTTATCCTGTCGGTACTGCCACCGCCGAGATAGGAACTGGACAGGAGAGACGAAAGGTCCAGGCTCATACGGGCAACGAATCCGTCCTCCGTTCCACCCAGAGAAGCATCGTATCCACCCACAACGGGAAAATCGGAAGATGTCGTACGACCGGCTATATAAACACCCCCCGGGGTAACATAAACCGAATATCCCTCGTCGTCTCCACTGCCCCCCAGGAAAGTCCCTGCCACTATGTCGAAAGTATTCACATCTATCTTTAAAATGACTACATCCTTCCTCCCCGACGGAATGGCCATGTAGCCGGAGAGGGGCATATAACCCTCTGAACTGCCAACGGCATAGAGGAATCCATCGTAGTAGAACACATCGTAGAGAATATCTATCGAACTGGCTGCCACATAGGCACTGTCCAGAAAGGTCCCCCCGCTCATCGATGAGAGATTTGCATCCATTAGGACTATGAATCCATCGACACTTCCAGCAAAACTATCATCGAACCCACCGGAAGTCACCGGAAAATCCCGGGAGCCGGAATGACCGGCCACATAGACACCACCTGAAGTCAGGAGGATAGATTCCACATAATCATCTCCCGCTCCACCTATATAGGTGCTGATCCGAAGCGTGGAGAGGTCCAGAGAGAGCACCGATATAAATCCATCTGTGAGACCACCGCTGAACAAGGTGGAGAAAGCACCCGCAGTTGTGGGAAAATCCCGGGAAGCAGTATTGCCATAAACATAAACCCCTTCCGAAGACAGCTTCATGTCGTACGCATATTCGCTGCCGGACCCCCCAATGAAGGTACTCGCCAGCACAGAACCAAGCGAGCCGTCCATCTTCGTAACGAAGACATCCACAGAACCTCCGAAGGTCCCATCATACGCTCCCGCAGTCACAGGAAAATCGCTGGAAGAGGTATAACCCGCCACATAAACGCCGTCCGAAACCGCAACAGCAGAATACACATAGTCAGTACTGCCCCCGCCCAGATATGTGCTTGCAATCAGGGAAGACAGATCCAGAGAAAACCTGCTCACAAAACCATCCAGCCAGCCATTCCTCGTGTTGCTGTAAGCACCGGAGGTCACCGGGAAATCGCTGGATGATGTGGCCCCCACCACATACACCCCATTAGTTCCCACACCAACACCAAATCCGTAATCATAGCCGGAACCACCCAGATATGTGCCGGAGACAAGCGTTCCCAGATCCAGAGACACCTTTATAACAAAGGCATCCGCACCACCGGAGTATGCCCCGGAGACCACAGGAAAATCGGACGAGTATGTATATCCAGTGAGGTAAACCCCATCAGAAGCAACCGCCATATCCTCCACAAAATCAGAACCGCTTCCCCCCACGAATGTTCCCGATACAATGCTGGAAAGATCCTGAGAAAGTATCATCAGGAAACCTTCGGCGCCGGAGGAACTGGGATCAAATCCACCGGATACCATGGGAAAATCCGAAGAATAGGTATATCCCGCCACATAAACACCGCCGGGGACCACGCCCAGAGCAGTGGGCACATCCGATGAAGAGCCATCCAGCACAGCACCGGCCACCACTGAAGAGAGGGAGGGGTCCACCTTAAGAATGATTACTGCATTCGAGCCGCGGGACTCTCCGACGAGTCCTCCAACCCTGAGAGTATCCACTTCCGAATCCCTCAGGAGCACATACAGATAACCTCCCCCCTCATCCACCTCCACCACAGCGGCATTATAACGGGCACTGCCCAGAGCAACAACGGGATCTATGATGAGGGGAAGACTTCTGTCATACTCTCCCACTCGAAATCGAATTAAATCGCCCTGGACCACATATTCGATATCCACCTCCTCGGTTCCCTGATATGCCCTTACTTCTTTCAGGAGTTTAGAACTCGCCTCAGATCTGCCCTGCACCTTCAATCGGATGGAAGATACATCTCCTCCCGGATGGACTATCCATTGCAGGCTCACAGAGCCATCCATCCCCCGGACCAGGAGATCCACACCGGGATACAGCCCCCTGTATATTACCTCGGAATATGCGGGCAAACCCCTGACCCATGCACCCGGGTTCCTTCCCCGAAAGTGGTTTATTCGGGCAGAGCTCAATCCCCTTCCCCTCGGAACCGCTTCGGGACTGGCATCCGGAAAAGTAATGAGAATATCTCCAGCCCTTATCCCCCTGTCCATCAATAATACATCTCCGTATATCCCCGAATACCTTACACCTTCCGGCAGCTGTCCCTCGTTGGGAACGAAGAGGATACGGGGAGCACCATCCACCACTTCCGCCCACAGGAGCAGTACAATAATCGACAAGACGGGTAAATTTTTCATAGCATATAAATTTTAATGCTTATAAATCAACAATTTACAGGGACATGATGTATTCGATTAAGTATTCATATAAAGTATTCGGCACCGAACACACAGACCCCTCCAAATGAAAATCCCGTGATGCACGGGAAAAATTTTTTCTAAGTGATAATGCTCCCGGAGAACAGCAACATGCGGAAACCCCGTTTAAAATTCTCTTCCATGATTCGAAAAGTCCTCATAGCCAACAGGGGTGAAATCGCGGTTCGAATAAACAGGACCCTCAGGAAGATGGGCATTAGAGGGGCTGTGGTATATTCCGACGCCGATGCAGATGCCCTTCATGTAATCACATCGGAGGAGGCTTATCACATAGGGCCCGCCCCCTCCTCCCACAGCTACCTGAACATGGATAAAATCATCGAAGTCGCAAAGAAGTCCGGCGCGGATGCCATACATCCGGGATATGGCTTCCTCTCGGAAAATCCAGAGTTCGCCCGCCGGGTGCGGGAAGCAGGCCTTATATTCATCGGTCCGGGTCCCGAAAGCATGGAGCTGGCCGGGGACAAATTGAAAGCAAAGGAATCAGCAAGAAGGGCGGGAGTTCCCCTCGTTCCCGGAAGCGATGGTCTGAAGGATGTGGATGAGGCGATACGAATTGCGGAAGAAATCGGATTCCCCGTCCTGATCAAAGCCGCAAGGGGCGGTGGTGGAAAGGGCATGAGAATCGTGGAAAGAAAGGAGGATTTCCCGGAGCTATTCGCCCTTGCAGTTCAGGAAGCGGAAAGTGCCTTTGGAGACGGAACGGTTTACATAGAGAAATACATCACCAGTCCCCACCATGTGGAAATCCAAATTATGGCAGACCAGCACGGTAATGTTGTGGCCCTCGGTGAGCGAGAATGCTCAGTGCAGCGCAGGCATCAGAAAATCATAGAAGAAAGCCCCAGTCCATTCATAAGCGACTCAACCCGCAGAAGGATGATGGAAGCCGCGGTCAACTTCGCCAGGGAAATCGGATATGTAAATGCCGGAACCGTGGAATTCATCGTGGATGATCACGAAAACTTCTACTTTCTGGAGATGAATACCCGCCTTCAGGTGGAGCACCCCATCACAGAGTGGAGGTACGGAATAGACCTCGTGGAATGGCAGTTGAAGGTGGCCATGGGAGAGAGCATAGAGCCCCTTATGGAGCTGGAACCTCAGGGCCATGCCATAGAAGCGAGAATATATGCGGAGGATCCCGAAAGCAATTTCGCCCCCAGTCCGGGAAAGATCACCTTCATGACAGAACCCTCAGGCCCCTACATACGCATCGATAGTGGTGTGTATTACCCCAGCGAGATTCCCATATACTACGACCCCATGATAAGCAAACTGATAGCGTGGGGGCCAACGAGGAGGGATGCCATATCGAGGATACTCTCCGCACTGCGGGAATATAGAATCTTCGGCATAAAGCACAACATAGACTACCTGATTGCGGTAATAGAGTCGGAGGATTTTCAGAAGGGCATCTATACCACCAGATTCACAGAGACCTTCGAGTACAAAAAAGCCCTTCCCGATGAAAGCCTGATAAGGGCTCTGCCGCAGGTGAAGAGGAGCATGGGAATCCAGTGGAATACAGTGGAAGGGGAGCCTGTATCCGCATGGAAGAAAACGCCGGTGGACTGGGAAATTTAGACTAACCCCGGCGAAGCGCTGAAGAACACAGTGAATATGTCCCTTTGCTCCCGGAACGAAAGGCATGGATGATAATCCTTAAACTTTCATAGGTGGATATCCTCATCGGATGCAGCGGATATTCCTACGAGGACTGGAAGGGCGTATTCTATCCCCCCGACATAAAGAAGAGGGACATGCTGCGCTACTATGAGAAGAAATTCCCCATCGTGGAGATAAATGCCACATACTACACCTTCCTGGGAGAGAAATCCTTCAGGAGCATGCTCGAAAAGACCCGACACCTCCTCTTCAGCGTCAAACTGCACAGCGTCTTCACCCACAGGAGAGAGTACTCCGAAGAAGAGCGGACCCGTTTCCTCTCCAGCCTCCGTCCCCTGGTGGAAAAGGGGCGGCTGAAGGCTCTGCTCATCCAGTTCCCGTACAGCTTCCGATACAGTCCGAAGAACATGGACTATATGAAGAGGTTGAGGGAGGATTTTCAACCCATTCCGGCGGCAATCGAATTCAGGAACAACGGCTGGAAGAGGGATGAAGTATTTCGCGCCGTAGATGAAATGGAGAATACGGCCCTCGTCAGCGTGGATGCGCCGGCCCTTCCGGGGCTCTTCAGGGGACCATGGGAAAGCATAGGGGACTTCGATTACATAAGGCTCCACGGAAGGAACAGGGAAAAATGGTACAACCATAGAGAGTCCTGGGAAAGGTACGATTATGAATATTCAGAGGAGGAATTGCACGAAATCGCACAGGGCATAAAATCCATGAAAAATCGGGAAAAGATAATCTTCTTCAACAACCACTACAGGGGAAAGGGGCCCAGAAATGCACTGGAATTAATGAAAATTCTGGGGGTAGAGTATGGAAGTGATGGTGGGATGCAGCGGCTATTCGTATAGGGGGTGGAGGGGAAAATTCTATCCCCCCGACCTGCCCCGCTACCGATTCATAGAATTCTACGAAGAGCATTTCCCCATTGTCGAACTCAACTTCACATTTTACCGCATGGACAATGCCCGAAAAACTCTCCAGAACATCCTGAGAAGAACTTCCAGGCTCCGCCTGAGCATAAAACTCAACAGGGTCTTTACCCATGCAGGTAATTATTCCACTGCGGATGTGGATAATTTCATCCGGGTCGTCGATCCCGTCCTGCAGAGCGGCAGATTCATAGGTATCCTGGCCCAGTTTCCGCCCTCCTTCGAAAGGAAAGAAGAAAGCATAAGGCATATCCTGAGGCTCCTGAAAGATTTCCACGATATAAGAATGGCACTGGAATTTCGCAGCAGTTCGTGGATGGACGAAGAAACGCTCAGGGCCCTGGCGGATAGAGGAAACATCGCCATCGTCAATGTGGATGGTCCACCTGTGGAGGGGCTGTTCCTGGGACCATGGAAGACTTTCGGCCCATTCAACTATGTGCGCCTGCACGGAAGGAATACAAAAGGGTGGAAGGACTACAGGACCAGATACCTGTACGATTACTCCGATGAAGAACTGATGGAAATAGCCCGGAGGATAAGGGTCCTCAGGTCCCTCGAAACCTTCGTATTTTTCAACAATACACCAGAAGGCAATGCTCCCATAAATGCCCTCAGATTGATGGAACTCTTTGAGAGGTAGAGAATCGGGCGCCCGCAGGCGCCCCCATATTACTCTCGAATGAGATTCAAGAATTCTATCGAAATTATTCCTCGAAATAGATATCGAATACCTTGTAAAGTTTAAAGGGCCGGCGACCAATTTTCAAGTACATTGGTCAATAATTTTCAGTTAAAAATAACAGATAATTCAACCACTTAAGAATAAGCATTTCATAAACTTTCCGGTCAGTTAAAGTGTAAATAATGTTCTGCACCCCTTATCCGGATAGTCATTTTCATTTGTGATGTAAGATATTCATGGAAAAAAGATTATGAGATTTTCTTTTCGATAGAGTTAAGATATTCCATTACGCGGGCCATGTCATCGGGAAGAGGAGCTTCAAATTGAACTTCTACATCCTTCGTTGGATGAATGAAAGTCAATCGAAATGCATGCAGAGCCTGTCTGTCGATGAGCTCCAGCACCTTCGAAACATGTTCTGCATACACCGAAGGCACAACCCTGAAGATCTTCCTGCTGTCCCTTCCGGAATAGGTGGGGTCTCCCACAACGGGGTGCCCCATGTATTCCATGTGCACCCTTATCTGATGGGTTCTACCCGTATCCAGTTTGAGATGCAAAAGGGTTGCCAGGGGCGGATACTTCCTCAGCACACTGTAATGGGTTATGGCGGGTTTGGAATTGAAGGGGGTAACGGTCATCCGCTTCCTGTCTATGGGATGACGGCCTATGGGGGCCTCGACCGTTCCCCTCTCGGGGATGGAAGTTCCCCATACAATTGCCTTGTACTCTCTACGCATGCTTCTTTCCATAATCTGTCTGGAGAGACTCCGCACAGCCCTCTCGGTCTTCGCAATCACCATAACCCCGCTGGTCTCCTTATCCAGCCTGTGCACGATTCCCGGCCTCAACCTGTCTGATTCCCCCCCTATGTGGGTTATCTTCTTCAAAAGAGCATTGACCACAGTTCCGGTAAAGTGCCCCTTTGCCGGATGCACCACAAGACCGGGGGGCTTGTTAATTACTATGACTTCGCTGTCCTCGTAGAGGATGTCTATCTCAATATCCTCCTGAGGGATGAGCTCTGCCTCCTCGGGAATTTCATACCTCACCACTATATGCTCACCGGCCCGCACCTTGTGGCTGGGCTTCTTCACCACCTTTCCGTTAATCGTTACATTTCCCGATTTTATGAGTTCGGATACCCGGCTTCTGGAGAGGCCAATGCCGCTTTCCACCAGATAGATATCCAGCCGCGTTCCGGATTTGACAGGCTGAACCGTCCGCTCGAACACCTTTTCCATCGTGCCCGAAAAGTTTAATTCAACGGAAAAGCCCCTATAAACTTAGGGAATGAAAGTTGCATTGATAACCGGTGCATCCAGGGGTATCGGCAGAGCGACAGCCGAAAGGTTTGCCAGAGGGGGCTATAACCTCTCACTGGTTTCCAGAAGCGAGGAGTCCCTGAAAAAGGTAAAGGAGGAGCTCTCCCGCTATGGAATCGACATCCTGACCTTCCCCGCCGATGTTTCGGATTTCAAGAGGGCACAGGAGATAGTGAATGAAACTGTGAAGGAGATGGGAAGAATCGATGTCCTTGTCAACAACGCCGGAACCACCCTCGACAAGTTCCTGCTGAGAACCACGGAAGAGGACTGGGATAGAATCATGGACATAAATCTCAAGAGCGTATTCAACTATTCCAAAGCCGCATCCAGATACATGCTGAAGCAAAAGGGGGGCGTTATAATCAATGTGTCTTCCGTGGTGGGCCTGATAGGAAATGCAGGGCAGGCCTCCTACGCCGCCAGCAAGGCGGGTATTATAGCCTTCACAAAGTCCCTTGCGAAGGAGCTGGGAAGCAGGAACATCAGGGTGGTGGCCGTGGCACCCGGATTCATAGAGACGGATCTGACCCGGAATCTTCCGCAGGACATTAAGGACTACTACTTCCAGCAGATAGCCCTGCGCCGATTCGGAAGGCCTGAGGATGTGGCAGGAGTGATATACTTCCTGGCCAGCGACGATGCGGCCTACATAACCGGCCAGACTATAGTCGTGGATGGGGGAATGATATAACTGCCGGGGAGACTTTCCCCGGATAAGATAAAGCTCTTACTTGCTATCCTGCTTTTGCCTTCTGGCGGGAGGGACATTCTGGTGATTTACCAGCCAGTCTCCGCTCCTGTAAGGGCCGTATTCCATGTGCATGGGGAAATCTTTGCGCAGCGGATGACCCTCATAATCTGGAGGCAGGAGTATCCTGCGGAGATCCGGATGTCCTTCGAAAATAATCCCCAGGAGGTCATAGGCCTCCCTCTCCAGCCAGTTGGCACCGTAATAGATGTCCGCAATCGATGGGATTCGGGGATCATCGGCAGGAACCCTGGACTTGAGAAAGATTTCCTCCCCAGTGTCCAGATTGCGAAACAGGTAAACCACCTCCAGGAATTCCTTCCTGTCTATGGCGGTGATGAAGGATATGTAATCGAAGCCATTTTCCCTGAGCTCCAGGGCAATTTCCCTTATCTTCTCCCTTTCGAAGACATGATACTTCGTTCCAGTGGATTCATCCACCTGCACACCGAACTTCTCCAGATTCATTTCTTCACCCCCATCCTCTGCTTCCATTCCCTCTCTATAATTTCAGCCAGCTGCATGAAAGCATTTATGAGTCCTTCCGGAGTGGGTGGGCATCCGGGTACATAAACATCCACAGGAACGATCTGATCCACACCGGGAACCACCGAATACACATTGCGATAATGATCCCCGCTGATGGCACAGCTCCCGAGGGCTATGACCCACTTGGGATCAGCCATCTGCTCGTAGAGTCTGCGGAGCCTTGGAGCCATCTTTATGGTAACTGTTCCAGCCACCACCATAACATCTGACTGCCTCGGGGTGGCCCTGAGTATGGCCCCTACCCTCTCCGCATCGAAGACCGGCCCATGGGTATGCATGAGCTCTATTGCACAGCATGCCAGCCCGAATGTCAGATCCCAGGGACTCCTGGAGCGGGCCCACGCGAAGAGATTCTCCACACTGGTGATCAGAACCTCTCCACCGGGGAACTTCTCTATGTGTCTGGCAAAATCCTCGAATCTCGAAGTATTGTTTACCTTCTTATGGGGGGATTCCAGGAGTCTAACCGTAACCCCCTCCTTTTCTATGATCCTGAACCTGGCCATGATTTCACTCCCATTTATAGGCTTTTTCCCTGTAAAGGAACAGCCATCCCACGAAGAGGATGCCTATGAAGATAAAGGCCTCCACGATGGCAAATAGCCCCAGCTTCTTAAAGACCACCGCGAAGGGAAATATGAGGGCGGCCTCTATATCGAACAGTAGAAAGAGGAATGCCACCATGTAGAACCGCACCGGATACCTTATCCATGCATCGGTTATGGGAACCTCTCCGGACTCGTAAGGCTCCAGCTTCGCACCGTAATCAGCCCTCCTGGGGGATATGAGCCACTGTATAAAGAGCATTGCGAATGGAACCGTAATGGCGATTAGGGCCATGATCAAAAGAGATAAGTACTTTTCCATAGTTTCACAATTATAAAGATGAAGGGGCACCGGCCCCTTAAATGGCCCCTATCTCGGCCAGCTCCTTTATCTTCTTCCGGCGGATTTCTTCCATCTCATCCTCGAAGAAGAACTTATCCGAAAATGCAGGCTCCAGGTCATCGATCCATATAGCCCTCTCGTTGTACTTTGCGAAGAAGGGCCTGCGGACCCAGTCGGGATTCCTTCCCTGAAGGAACTGGAGGACGAACACCCTCTCCCCGTTGATTTCGGATATGCCCAGAATGTGAATCTTGCCGGGTGTCGCCGACATGCTGGGACCCCTGACCGTTCTGGCAAGACCGCTCACCTGCTGATACGCCCTGCGGAAGATATTCCACGCACGGACCAGAGGCAGTCCAAAGTAATGCTGTGCTCCCGTATCCCTTACGACGAACATGTAGTAGGGAATCATGCCCAGCTTTACCTGCTTCTTCCACATGGTGGACCATACATCCGCGTGATCATTTATATGGTTCAGCAGTGGGGACTGGGTCCTTATATTGGCTCCAGTGGAGCGTATCCTCCTGACTGCATCCTCGAGGGCCTTTGTCTCCAGCTCCCTCCAGTGGTTGAAGTGGGCCATGATGGACAGATGCTTGCCGGACCTCACTATCTCTTCGAAGAGCCTCAGAAGATCATCCGCATCCGGATCCGTAAGGACCCTGTAGGGCCAGTAGGTTAAGAACCTAGTCCCTATCCGGATATTCTGCAGGTGGGGGATGTCAGCCCTTATAATCGGCTCCATATAGGCCCTCAGAAGCCTGGCGCTCATGGTCATGGGATCCCCTCCGGTGAACAGTATATCCGTTATCTCAGGGTGTTCCTTTATGTATTCTATCACGGGCTCGATTTCCGCCATGGCGAACTTCATGTCCTTCATACCCACGAACTGGGGCCAGCGGAAGCAGAATGTACAGTAAGCATGACATGTCTGACCCTGCGATGGGAAGAAGAGCATGGTCTCGTAGTATTTGTGCTGAACCCCCTGCAACCTCCTGCCCCTGAAGACGGGTACATTGAGATCCAGCTGCCCCGCGGGGTGGGGGTTGAGCTCCATCCTTATTTCGAAGGCCGCCTTCTGTATCTCGTATTCCGGAGCCCCGCTCCTGAGAAGGGATGCAATCTTCTCGTAGTGGTGGGGAAGGAGCATCCCCCTTTGAGGAAAATTCACCTTAAATATGGGATCCTCGGGCACATCACCCCAATTTATCAACTCGTTCACCACATAGTTGTTGGTTTTGAAGGGAAAGACCCTCGCGACCACCTCTATATCGAAGAGATACTCCTCGGGAAGCTTCTTTATCTGAGGTATATCCCTGAAATTGTGAAGCGTGTATGCCCTATACTTCATAAACCCCTCCTTTTTTCCACCTTTTAAAACCCTAAAAACCGGATAGATTTCGATTTATTCAGGGAGGGGGGAAACACCCCCCATCCGAAGTTTAGTCTCTAAAGGTCATCGTCCATGTACTCCTCCTCATCCCAATCTTCTTCCCACTCCTCTTCATCCCAGTCCTCTTCCCACTCTTCTTCCTCTTCCCACACCTCTTCGAAGTCCTCTTCATCCTCCAGGTCGAAATCGTCTTCCCAGTCCTCTTCCTGGAGGATATGCCTCAAATCCTCCCGGTCAAAGCCCTTCATCTCTATCTCTCATTCACGGGGATATAGGGTTTATCCAGTTCACCGGTGTACTGGGCCCTGGGCCTGATGAGGCGGTCATCCTTCTGCTTGTACTCGAGAATGTGGGCTGTCCATCCGGCTATCCTTGCAACAGCGAAGATGGGTGTAAAGAACTCGATGGGGAAGCCCAGGTCGGAATACACAACGCCGGAGTAGAAGTCCACATTTGGATAGATACCCTTGGGTGCCAGATACTTCTCCGCCTCCTTCTCTATGGCCACCAGTATCTCATACTCCCTGGACATTCCGTGAACCTTGACCATTTCGGCAGCGTACTTCTTCAGTATCCTGGCCCTGGGATCGTATGCCTTGTAAACCCTGTGGCCCATACCCATTATCCTTTCCTTCTTCTCCAGCTTCTGCCTGAACCATTCGGGAACCTGCTCGGGGGACTCTATGTCCCTTATCATCTTGAGGACCCTCTCGTTGGCACCCCCGTGCCTGGGCCCCTTGAGGGCCCCTATGGCACCGACGACGGCGGAATAAATATCAGAATCAGTGGCCGCTATGACAAGAGCGGTGAAGGTGGATGCATTCATCCCGTGGTCTGCATGAAGAATAAGGGCAACATCGAGGGCCCTCTCCTGCTCGGGAGATGGCTCGTATCCGTTCATCATGTAAAAGAAGTTGGCCGCATGGGAGAGGTCATCCCTGGGCTCCAGGGGAAGCTTACCTTCCCTGAGCCTCCTGAGGGCCGCCACAACAGTAGGGAACTTGGCTATCAGGGATACGCTTTTCTCGTACAGGCTCTCGGGAGAGAGGTCCTCGGCAGTGGGATCGAACAGCCCCAACTCGCTTATAGCGGTTCTCAGGGCTGCCATTGGATGGGCATCGCGGGGATAATCTGCGAATGAAGCTATCTTCTCCACGCGGACCCTGCGATTCTCTTTCAACTTCCTGTCGAATTCTTCCAGCTCCTTCCTGGTGGGAAGCCTCCTGTGGAGGAGCAGGAATGCCACCTCCTCAAAAGAGCTATTCTGTGCCAGCTCTTCTATGGGAATTCCCACATAGTAGAGTTTTCCCGCCTTTCCATCTATGTAAGAGAGCTCAGTCTGGGTAAAGTAAATGTTCTCCAGACCTCTCGAAAATACGGGCTCTCCCAGTTCCTTTATGTCCTTCATTTCCTTTCCTCCTTTTGAGTTAGTAAGACAGTCCCCATTCGCCAGACCCCGCAGAACGAATCCCGAAATCCGGAGGAGCAAGACGAATCTAAAGGAGGAAGGATAAACAACTCAGCATGGTAATTTATTATTTTCGCTGATTTACCAACCATTACCGTCAAAATTATAAAGCCTTCTCCGGAATTTTTCAAATAAACTGGTCTCCGGGAAGCCTACATTTTTACAGCAATTCCATAAATTCACTGGCATTAAAATTGCCACGCTGATGGGGGGAGATATAAGAAGGTTCGGGACTTTTACCGGTGTATTCGTTCCCACGGTCCTCTCAATATTCGGTGTCATCCTGTTCCTGCGCTCCGGATGGGTGGTCGGTCATGCAGGACTGCTCCACGCGATCATCATACTCCTCGTATCCGAACTCATAACTATAATAACCGCCCTATCCATCTCCTCTATCTCCACCAATATGAAAGTGGGGGTCGGCGGTGTGTACTATCTCATCTCGAGGAGTCTGGGAGTGGAAGCCGGAGGGGCCATAGGTATCCCCCTCTATCTATCGCAGGCAATTTCCGTGGCCTTCTATGTCCTGGGATTCACGGAATCCATAATGTGGCTCTTTCCCGGAATTAAGGAGATGCACCTTGCCCTCATCGTTCTCACCATATTCACCGTGGTGGCGTATGTGGGGGCGGACCTCGCCGTAAAGCTCCAGGTCTCCATATTCATTCTCCTGATACTGTCCATCCTGTCTTTCCTGATCCCCGGCCCATTTCTTCCCCTGGCGGAGAACCTGAAACCCCACTATACTCCGCAGGTGGATTTCTGGCATGTGTTCGCCGTATTCTTCCCCGCCGTAACGGGAATAACAGCCGGAATCAGCATGTCGGGAGAGCTAAGGGACCCGGCGAAGAACATTCCAAAGGGAACCCTTCTTGCAATCGGATTCACCGCACTGGTGTATCTGCTCGTATTCGTCAAGGTATCCGCCATCGCTCCCCACGAGGAGCTGGTATCCAACATGCTCATCCTCATGGAAAAATCCCCCTTCCCATACCTCGTATATGCGGGAATATGGTCGGCAACCCTCTCCTCCGCCCTCACCTTCATCGTGGGAGCTCCCAGAACCCTCCAGGCCCTTGCGAAGGACGGCGTGGTTCCCCGGATACTGGCCCATCCGCTGGGCTCCAGGAAAGATGAGCCCAGGCTGGGCGTAATAATAACATACCTCATCGCGTCCGTCTTCGTCTCGATGGGCACCCTGAACACTGTTGCCACCATAATAACCATGTTCTTTCTCCTGACCTACGCCGCCATCAACTTTTCCGCAGGAATATCCAGTCTGGCCGGAAAGCCCTTCTATATACCGGAATTCAGAGTCCATCACTTTGTTTCCCTCACCGGGGCAGTCGCCACTTTCTGGATCATGCATGTCATCAGCCCCGTGGCCGCACCCATATCCCTGGCCATAATAGTGGCCATCTATCTATGGCTGGAACGGAAGAGCATAGAGCAGACATGGGGGGATATGAGAAACGGGATATGGTTTTCCCTGGCAAGATTTGCCCTTCTGAGGCTGGAAGGGGCCCGGGATTCGGACCGATTCTGGAGACCCAATATAATGGTTTTCTCGGGCAATCCGGACAACAGACACTACCTTATAGAGATGGCCAGCTGGCTTGGAAAGGGGGAGGGAATAGTAACTCTGTTCAATGTGCTGGAAGGACAACCCCGGCAGTTGATAGGAACCAGGGAAGAAGTTTACAGGAATCTGAAAGAATTTATCAGGCAGAAAGGCATAGGGGCATTCGCCGAGGTGGAAATAGTGAAGTCCTTCGATGAAGCCCTTCCTGTAATAGCACAGGCCCACGGATTGGGGAAACTCTCTTCCAATACGGCCCTGTTTGGATTCCCATCGAAGGGAGAAAGGGCCCGCCGGATAATGGAGATAATCGATGAGCTGTGCATCCTGAAGAAGGATTCGATGATACTGAAGTACGACCCGGCCTCAGGATACGGGGACTTCTCCTCCATCGTGATATGGGCAGGGAAGAGCAGGAATACCGAATTGATGCTGTTCCTATCCCGGATACTCCTGCTGAATTTCGACTGGCAGGAAAGCAGGATAACGGTGCTCGTCTCCTCTCCGGATGATGAAGAAGCCGAAGAATCCAGAAGGAAGCTGACGGAAACGGCCCTGTCCCTGAAGGTCCCGGCCAGCATCAGAACCATCATCTCCCCGGCAGACCCTCCGGCGGATATCCTCCGGGAATACGCAGGCGGTGCATCCCTCATACTCTTTCCACTCGAATGCGATGTAGAGACCATCTTCGACATCGCAGAGCTGAACAGGAGCATCCTGTTCGTCAGGAGCTGTAGCGATAAGGAACTGAAGATACAGTAGCCCTATACTTTTCACATGCGCAGGTACACCATAGCGGATACAACGGTGGAGCTGTACGAATATGTATTTCCCCAGTACATTAATCCGGCCAACACCATGTTCGGTGGAAAGATGCTATTCCTCATCAGTCAGGCGGGGAGCCTGTCTGCCAACAAGGTGGCTCAGGGACCGGTGGTCATGGGTTCACTGGACAGCGTGGACTTTATAGAACCCGTCAGAGAAGGGGATATCCTTATCTTCAGGAGCCGGGTGCAGTACATATCCCGAACCTCCATGGAAGTGGGCGTCACGGTATGGAAGCAGAATCCTGCGGAGCAGGAAAAGAGGGTCGTTACGGTCGCCCATATGGCCTTCGTGGCCATAGATGCAGAGGGCAGACCCCGTCCCATCGACGCTGTTATAACCCCCGCCGATGAGATGGAGGAGAGGATATACAGATGGGGAAAGATGCGCAGAGAGCAGAGGCTGAAGAAGATAGGAGACAGAAAGGAGCAGAGGAAGGATGTGGATGTGGGAAAGGTCCCCACATATCACCTGTATTCGGCCAAAATCGTATTTCCAGCAGAGGCCTTCTTCTCCAGCATAATGTTCGCCGGATACCTGTTCGAGAAGATAGATGAGCTGGCAGCAATCCTGGCCCGCAGGTATGCCGGGGCTCCCGTGGTTACTGCATCGATAGACGATGTAATCTTCTACTCCCCCCTGAAGGTGGGGGATGTGGCCCACTTCTACCTGGGCATAAACCATGTGGGAAGAAAATCCATGGAAATAGGGGTAAAGGTCCTGCGGGAGGAAAAGTACACCGGACAGTTAGAAAAAGTGAGTTCCTCGTACATCTCCATGGTATCCACACAGCCCCTCATCCCCTTCAACCCCTGGCAACCGCACGAAAAGAGGAGATGGCACGAGGCAGAAGAGAGAAAGAAGCACAGAATCGAAAGGGCCCGCAAGTTCCGCGAATGCATCCAGAAGAATGTCGAAGAGCCGATATGTGATTGAAAAGAAAGACCTTAAGGTAATTTTGAACAGTGTGGAATCGCCTGTCGAAAAATTTCATAAGATTTTCACAGCCATTATCATAAATCCATGAGTTCCGGCATTCGATTTAGAAAAACTGGAAAACCCTAAAATTTCACCGTGAAGAAGAGCTTTCTCATCGGAG
>JALSOK010000004.1 GCA_026986535.1 Caldifarciminota bacterium | reverse complement strand
CACGGGGCAAACCTGCTGTATTGCCCATCACTGAAAAAGAGCCTATCCCTCATAAGCACACCTGCAGGGAGGGAATCTCTCCAGGACATCTTCAAATCCCTGAACCATTTTCCACACCTAACCCCTTGAGATAAACATCCTTCTGACTTCTGGCCTACTGGTAAATTGTGATATAGGAAAGGGCTCTGAAATGGACGGGAATTTTCCTCTACCACTCATGTTCAATCTATGGTACGGCTTTCAGTTTGAAGAAGATCTCCTGGTTCTATCGCTCTTACGCTTATGTTTATTTGCATGGTGCTCTGGCGGCCATTCACCCCTGTTTTTTTAACTCCGTTTCAATTTCTATGATTTTTCTGGCCAATTTTCTCATATCCTCAATTGTTTCTACTGGATAGGGCCAATTCTCGCCGGTCAACCATTTATACGCCCCAAGGTATATTTCCATCAATTCATCAAGGCTCAAAACTTCATTCTCTACAGGAATCGCGGGGATTTTTTCATCTTCCTCTGCCATTGTGAAAATATAATGCAGATGTACCGGATCCTCCCTCCTTTTAGCCTATTCCCTGCAACCGATCCACATAGCTCGTGGAAATTGTTCTCTACCCTTTGTGGAAGATTCTCCGGTTTTGCTCTTTGAGTCAGGCAAATCCAGCATAAAAGACCATCATCCCCTTCCTCTCCTCTCCAGAAACCACCTGTAAAAGGCCTCCGCTCCAACGAAAAGCCCCAGTGCAAACAGCACGAGTGCAAAAATCAGGGCGGTATAGTTGACCGCAACACCCGTCAGCATATTGACTATCTGCAGGGCCAGTGCCGAAAGGGTAATGAGGAGCATGAAGAGGGCGGGGATGAGGGCCGGCAGGGGATTGCGTCCCGTCCTGAGGAGAAAACCCGTTATTACCAGGAGGGCCAGTGCAGATAGGAGCTGATTGGCGGAGCCAAAGACGGTCCAGAGCCCCGATGCCTGTCCCCCCACTATCACCAGAACAGCAGCCCCCACCACGATGGCCGATGCCAGATAGATATTTCTTATGCCGAACAGTTCGGAGGTGATGTACCGGGCGATACGGGTGGCTGAATCCAGAGTGGTGAGAATAAAGGCATTGAGCACCAGGATGGCAAAGTATCCCCCGTACTTTCCCAAGAATGGGGTTATGTTGGAAACCCCGTTTCCAAATGTACCTACGGGATTCTTAACATCGAGGCCGGAAGTGAGGGAGCCGACGGCGGCGATAACCAGCAGGGCCAGAAGCCCCTCCATAAGCATCCCGCCATAAGCAATACGCCGGGCGTACCTTTCAGAGGGAAGCTGGCGGGCGGTGGTTCCCGAGGCAATGAGGGAGTGGAATCCCGATATGGCCCCGCATGCTATCGTAACGAACAGGAATGGAACGATGGACAGATGGGTGGCACCGCCGTGGAACATGGGCAGATTCATAACCCGTCCGGAGACGAAAGCCCCCAGAAGCATAAGAACAAGACCCCCTATGAGCAGAAACGCCGAAAGGTAATCGCGGGGCTGGAGGAGATACTGGACCGGAACCAGAGAAGCCACATAAGCATACACGAACAGAACCACCATCCACAGGCCGTAGGAAGCGGGAATGGGCGTCAACTCACCGAGGGGAATGAGGAGAATAAGCAACCCCAGGCTCAGAAGGGTGGAGGAAACGAAGGAAAAGCCCGCCCGGTAGAACATCCATCCGAAGAGGAAAGCCACCGGAATCAATCCCAGAGAGGGGAGCACAATGTGGGGATCGTTAACATAGGACCTGGCCGCATAATGGGCAAATACGGCCACGATGAGCACCAGGGAAAACCAGACGAAAAGGGAAAATACGATGCGGGTGCGCTCCGATATGTATCTGCGGGAATTCTCCGATATGGATGTGGCATCGTTTCTGAGGGACACGACGAGGGAGCCGAGGTCATGCACACCCCCCATAAAGACACTCCCCAGAAGAACCCACAGGAGAGCCGGAACCCATCCCCAGTACAGCAGGGCCAATGTGGGACCCACTATGGGCCCGGCCCCTGCAATCGAAGCAAAGTGATGTCCGAACAACACCAGCCAGTTCTTGGCGGGAACGAAGTCCACTCCATCGTAGAATCTGCGGGCGGGGACATCATCGTTGTCCGGATTCACTCCATAGTGGCGGGAAATCCAGCCCCCGTAGAACACATAACCAAGCCCCAGAAACACTATTCCTATCAGAACCACCAGTGGAACAGGCACATACATGTCCAAAATATAAAGGAATGGAGAAAAATGAACTCCCCGACCACCACGCACGAATAAGACATTAAACGAATGCAACATATTCGATTGCAGGAAGAAAACTCCAGCCCTCAGGATAATTTGCCTTATAATTTCCTCCGGAGGGTTTGTCATGAGAGTTCCAGATATAAATGGAAGAATTGAGAAAACGCTGTTGGGGGGGCAGTTTCAGCCCTCGCCATGCTACTGGCCATGACACTCTCCTCGTGCAGTAAGAATCCGATGGAGGTGGAAATAAATAAATCATATAACATTGAAATCCAAACGAAAGTTGCACCTGTGAATCATATCCAGATAGAGAGGATAGTAGATGCCATATACTACCGTTCCGGGGACTTTTGTTTTAGATGGGGATGGCCGCCCGTCTCGAAGAAATACTTCTACTTTGTAGATACACGGATGAGTATCTTTATCCAGAACATCCCCGAAAATACTATAGCGCAGGTTTTCAAACCCAATATCTGGATAAACAGTATAAAACTGAGAAGCATCAGTGCCTCCTACACCAGAAAATTCATAACAAATTGCCGCTGGTGCAGGGTAATTCTGAGAGCATGGTCCTGCGGCTATTCGGGGGACCGATTCGGCAGGGCTTCCCTGGAAATCCAGTTTTATGATATAAGGGGCGCGTTGCTCTCCAGGATTTTCAGCGATACTGCTGGATATATAATTTTTAGAAGAGTGTCAGGCGAACCTGATATCTGGAGAGACACTTATGAACCTGATTCTATTAATGATGAATCTCGATTCGATAAAGGTCTATGAACATCTTCCAGAGGTAATAACAACTGCAAAGGAATACGATTTTAGAAACCAGCTGGATATGAACACATTTATTAGAATACGCCGGTTCAGAAATATACCCGCACTATTCGACGATACTAAGTATGCAATCATGAGCATCGGGGGTGTTGCCCCCGTATTCGACGCCCTGTCCGTAAGGGGCGGTGGCATTGCCGACAATCTCATAATGATCAATGGCATTCCTCTTCATTCTCCCGGCTATCGCGTCATGCACTTCCTTCCCATCGATATGGACAATGTGGAATATATAGAGTTCTACAGGGGAAATATGCCTCCCTCGTACGAGGGATTCACCTCCTCAGTTATGAAACTGAAATTAACATCCCGCGAATATACCAAAGTCGGACTGGTAAACTTCAGCGGTAACATAAGGGGATTTCATTGGGATTTATTCTATCCATCCCTCTTTTTTTCTCCCAACTTCAAAATGAACAACTTCTTTACCTCATATACAACTGGAATAGCATCTGCACTGTATATCAGGGACTTTCTCAGAGTAAACAGGGCTACATTCTACGGAGAAAATGATACACTGAAACTTTTCCTGAGAGATAATCAGACCTGGGGCGCTTCCCTCGAAATGGGAATGCTTTCCCTCGGTCTTTCCCACGAAAAGCGCTACACGAAGACTATAACATTCCTACAGGGGGAATCCGAATATTCTTCCGATAAGACCATGGTACAATTGATCGTCGATGCAGACAGGTGGGGTACAAACATTCAGTTCCACAGGTATGTATTCCATCCGGACGAAAACTGGATCTACGATAGCCTGAATCTTGGAAGGACATTTACAAGCATTTCCCTGTACTACCGGACAGGCACATTCACATCCATCGGACTTTCGTATTTTTCTCAGGGAAAGGTTCTCCCATTAATCAGAGCAGGCTACAAGCACTTCGTGGACTCCACAACGGCAATCCGTATATTCTTCGGAACCTCGAATCAGGGATTCATCTCCATGGGATACCCTCTGTTCGAGAAGTACATAAGCAAAAACAGGGTAAGCACAGGATACGCCCTGATAATCGGACTGGAAAAGCTGACCCATAATAAAGCCCTCCAGATAGAAGGATTCCTCAGATATTTTCGACCCTATTACTCCATACTCGCCCTCCTCTTTCCCGTGAATCCCGAAGTCCCTACCAATAAAATGTTCACCAGCATTCCCATAGTGACAATAGGTATGGACTTGAACATGCAGGATTTCAGGAACAGCAACATGAATGTATCCCTGACCCTGCAACGTTCACTCTTTACCAGAAACTGGAAACCCACCCCATTCGATATAAGGTATGTTTTCAACTTCCACTATAAATATTTCAGTGCAATGTTCGTGGATGGGATTATGAGATGGGATGTGCTTCTATCCTCCGATTCCATGAGCAACTCAAGAGAACATCCAATGTATATCTATAGTTTCATGTTCCCCTTCCGCTGTAAAGGATTCCAGTTCCGCGTAGGTATTTATAATTTCATTCCTCAACCCAGACCGGACGATGAACTATCCGCCATCTACAGGGCCTTCCCCATACCCATCCTGAGCGTGAAGAGGGAGTTCTGATTCACCTGAACCGGCCTACATTCATAGAAAATTAATCAATTTAAGAACAAAGCCTTATGGCGTTCATTATAGGAAACCACGCCCAAACTTCAACGAGACTTTATAATTTCCACCGAGGGTTTATTGGAGAAAGTTTTTAATGTAAATGCGAAAATACCGCTGTGGGGCAATTCGAGCCCCTGCCATGCTACTGGCTATGAGCATTTCCTCGTGCGGTAAGAATCTGATGGATGCAATGATTTACGAGAGAGCTCCAAGAGCCAACACATTTTACCTCCTCTTCAGAAAGTTTGATGCAGATGGTGTTAGAGGAAGTTTCCCTACTGTACTTCTGAGATCAGACAGCACCGGGAGAATAATTTATCATTGCTGGAATTGTACTATGTATGGTGAAGGAAGGAGTTGCTCCTTGGGTTTTCCCATCCCTCCAATACCCACGAAGCTAAAAACTATAACGAGCGATACGGTATGGATAAGATACTGATCTGCCTCCTGATAAAAGACACCCAGCAGATTTACTACCTCCCCGAGGAGAGGGTTTCGGCAACATACGAAAATTTTTCGAAAGAGTGGGACCTGTCCTCTATCATACGGCCGGGGTACTACTCCAGCCTGCCAATACCATTCGGCTCCTTTACCCGTATGCTCTATATGATAGGGGGAGTGGGACCATCGAACTATGGATTTTCCGTAAGGGGCGGGGCTTTCTGGGAGAACAGGGTCATCATCAACGGCATTCCCCTGCTCGATCCCATATTCCATCTGATAATTATGGCTCCCGTGGAGCAGGAAGTGGTCAATTATGCTATTCTGCACAGGGGTGCCCTGCCCATCGACTATCAGGGAACCTCCTCCATACTTGAAATTCAGACCAAAAAGTCATATCGATACTTAAAGGCCGGCTTCCCCTCTGCTTCGGCACAGATAGCATCCGGAGGGACCTTCGTGTATTCCTACGGCGAGTGGATTCCGATGAATGATTATTTCTCCGCATCCCTCATGGCGGGCTCGGGCCCACTCAACGCCATTGCCTACATAAAGGGGTTATCCACCCTGATACAGGCTCCACAGGACACAATTGTCCTGCACCTGACGCAGGCACAGACCGGATTCTCCTTCGAACCGACGGATAACCTGAGGGCGGCTATCGATATCCATTCCCTGAGCATCCAGGATAAGAAAACCGGAGAGATGGCTGATGGTTACATGGGATTGATGAATATCGACTGGAAATGGCAGTCGGGGGGATGCCAGGCAGAAGTTCTGAGAAGATGGGGGGTGGTATCGGATATCATGCCTGCTTTTACCAGGAAGGGTTATATAATGGGATGCTATCTGGGAAGAAGGAGCGGCATCCGCCTGGATATAATAAACAACAGGGTGAATCTATCCATCAGACTCTTTCGCAAGCTCTTTATAAACGAAAAAACCGCTCTGAAACTATATCTTGGTAACGGGCATCAGATTGTTTACATATATCCCCTTCTGCTCGAACCTTTCATTCTCCGAAGGGCAACCACAGTATATACCGCAATTTCCGGAATAGAGTGGCTGTCCGAAAGGGGTTACACAGATATAAATCTGTATCTGAAATACTATGCTCCGTACACTGCCGGCGATTCCATTTCACGAAGAAGCGTAGTGGGCATGGATTTTACCATCGTACATAAGCAGAATCAAATATCCGGATTCCTCCAGAGGGGGAACATCCCCGGAACAGCCCGGTGGATTATAACCTTCTTCCACTTTGACAGACAGGGAAGGGGTGGAATTCTTATGGGAATGCGGGATGGCATCCTCTTCGAAGAGGGGAAGCGGGGACGGGCGGTCGGCTTTGCAGGCTTTTCCAGAACCTTCCACATCAGGGGTCTCATTACAACCACGGGGTTCGTCTATTACATGAAACTGCCCATTCCAAGAGGGGGCATCTATTATGACCAGGATGTTTCCTTCCTTCTGCCAATACTGTGGTTCAGAGTATATTTTTAAGAGAACGGAGTCCACGGCAGAAGCCCCTCAGGACCCCGAAGGGAATTTCCACCTCCCATAGAAGAGCGTTAAAATTGTCATTATGAAGGATATTCTCGGTGTCGAAAAGGAGCTCGAAACCGGGCTCGGCAAATTTAAATATGTCAGCCTTAAGGATCTGGAGAAAAAGGGACATGTAAATGTAAGCAAACTTCCCTTCTCCATCCGCATACTCCTGGAAAACATCGTCAGGAACTACGACGGTTTCGCAGTAAACGATGAGCATCTGGAAACCATTTTCAACTGGAAGGAGAATGCAGGGAAGAAGGAAATCCCATACAAGCCCTCCCGCATTCTGATGCAGGATTTCACGGGTGTTCCCGCCGTGGTTGACCTGGCCTCCATGCGCTCCGAAATGGCCCGCCGGGGCAGGGACCCGAAGAAAGTCAATCCGGTAATACCCGTCGACCTGGTAATCGACCACTCCGTCCAGATAGACTTCTTCGGGACCACCTATGCATTCCTGAAGAATGTCCAGCTGGAGTACGAGAGAAATAAAGAGAGGTATCAACTGCTCAAGTGGGCCCAGAATGCTTTCGAAAACTTCAGGGTGGTCCCTCCGGGAATGGGAATATGTCATCAGGTGAATCTGGAGTACCTGGCGAAAGTGGTGTTCGTGAGGGATGGATACGCATTTCCCGACACCCTCGTGGGAACCGACTCCCACACACCAATGGTCAACGGAATCGGTGTTGTGGGATGGGGCGTGGGAGGAATAGAGGCGGAAGCCGCCCTCCTGGGACAGCCCATATACATGATTCTGCCCGAAGTCATAGGGCTCAAACTTACGGGCGAACTGCCCGAAGGGGCCACATCCACCGACCTGGTGCTGACCATAACGGAACTCCTGAGAAAATACGGAGTGGTGGGCAAATTCGTGGAAGTCTTCGGACCGGGTCTCGAGAACCTGACAGTTCCCGACAGGGCCACCATATCCAACATGTCCCCCGAGTTCGGATGCACCATAACCTACTTCCCCGTGGATGACAGGACGCTGGATTACCTGAGGCTCACGGGCAGGGATGAAGAGCATGTGAAACTGGTGGAAAAGTACATGAAGGAGAACCTCCTGTGGAGGACGGGCAGTGAGGAAATCGAATACACCGATGTGATAGAACTGGACCTCTCCACGGTGGAGCCCTCCATATCCGGACCGAGGAGGCCCCAGGACAGGATACCCCTCAGGCAGGCAAAGGAAAAGATAACAGCCATCATAAAAGAGGAATTCGGAAAGAAGGATGCCCCCACGGCCGACGAGGTTATAATGGAAACAGAGCAGTGGGAGGACGAGGGGGGCGGTCTCGCCGTCAAGAAGGATGTGGCCGTGGTGGTTCACGAGGGGGAAGAATTCTTCCTGGCAAACGGCTCGGTAGTAATTGCTTCCATAACCTCCTGCACCAATACCTCCAACCCAATGGTGATGCTGGGAGCGGGGCTCGTGGCCAAAAAAGCCGTGGAGATGGGACTGGAATCCCGCCCATGGGTGAAGACCAGCCTGGCCCCCGGCTCCAGAGTGGTCACCAAATATCTGGAAAGGGCCGGACTCATACCTTTCCTGGAATCCCTCAGGTTCCACATAGTGGGATACGGATGCACCACATGTATCGGAAACAGCGGACCCCTGCCCGAGCCCATAGCAAAGGCCATTATAGAGAATGACCTCGTGGTTGCATCTGTACTGTCCGGAAACAGAAACTTCGAGGCCCGAATACACCCCCTGGTCAAGATGAACTACCTGGCATCCCCCATGCTGGTGGTGGCCTATGCAATAGCGGGAAGGGTGGACATAGACATGTTCAACGAACCCCTGGCCTATGATCCCAATGGACAGCCCGTCTATCTCAGGGACATCTGGCCCACCATGAAGGAGATAAGGGAACTGATGGAGAAAGTGCTGGATCCTGAGGACTTCAAGAAGAACTACGAGCACATATTCGACGGGGATGAGCAGTGGCAGAACCTGCCGGCCCCCACGGGGGAAATATTCGAATGGGACCCCGCCTCCACCTATATAAAGGAAGCCCCATTCTTCAGGGACCTCCCGGAGGAGCCCCCCACACCGAAGGATATAAAAGGGGCAAGGGTGCTTCTCGTACTCGGTGATACCGTGACGACCGACCACATATCCCCGGCCGGCGTCATCCCCAAGGACTCCCCTGCCGGAAAGTGGTTGATAGAGCACGGTGTGGAGCCCATTTACTTCAACACCTACGGAAGCAGGAGGGGCAATCACGAGGTTATGATAAGGGGGACCTTCGCCAATGTCAGGCTGAGGAACCTCCTGGTCGACAGGGAGGGGGGATGGACCATATACTGGCCCACAGGCGAGGTAATGACAGTTTACGATGCAGCTATGAAGTATCAGAAGGATAAAACCCCCCTCATCATACTGGCGGGCAAGGAATATGGAACAGGTTCCTCCAGGGACTGGGCCGCAAAGGGAACCGCCCTGCTGGGGGTTAAAGCGGTAATAGCCGAAAGCTTCGAGAGGATACACAGGTCCAACCTGGTGGGAATGGGCGTCCTGCCCCTCCAGTTCCTCCCCGGCCAGAGCTGGAAATCCCTGGGCCTGAAAGGGGATGAAGTTTACGACATCCTCGGAATAGAGGAGGGCATCCACCCCCACAAGAGGCTGAAAGTGGTGGCAAAGAAGCCCGACGGAAGCACCGTGGAGTTCGAGGTAATCACCAGGCTGGACTCCGACATAGAGGTGGAATACTGGAAGCACGGCGGAATCCTCCAGTATGTCCTGAGGAAATTCCTGAAGGAAAGCTGATCTTCCACGATGGGGGCCTCCGGCCCCCGCTTTCCAGGCTTGAGATATATAATTTTCCTTATGGAGAAAATAGGAGGTTGTAGTCATGAGAATTCTGATAATTGGTATAGCAGTGATGGGAATAGTAGTAAATAAAGCCCATGGAAGCATAGCGGGAAGTATCTCATGGAAGAAGAACTACAGGTACGGGGACAAATTAACCGATTTTCACGATGTAAAAATCGATCATGAAGGATACTATGTTGCCATTGCTTTTGTAAACGACAGAACCTGGTTATTAAAACTGGACCCGAAAACAGGGGACACGGTTCTGAGCAGGATTTACGACGGCCATCCCCATGCCATTGCAATAGACAGGGATAACAATTATGTTATAGCTGCCACCAGAGGAGGCTACGACATCTATATAGATGCTGTAATTTTCAAAGTCGATTCCCGAACCGGTAATGTTATATGGCGAAAGATTTACGGCGAAGAAAACCTCGAAGATAAAATACTGGATATAGCCGTTCTCCCGAATGGCGATTACCTCGGTGTGGGATTGAAGGAACATTATTCCGTGTACCATGGCCGTGCTGATAGATTATGGGTAGTGTATATGGACTCGAAAACCGGGGACACCCTCTACACGCATCGATATGATGAGCTTGCATATACGAGCATAGGATACGCGGTAACAGTGGATCATAATGGAAATGTCTATATCGGGGGAACATTGAAAGACAGGAGCGAAGGTCCCAGCTATGGATTCATCCTGAGAATAGACGAAACCACTGGAAAGATACGCTGGAAGAAATTACTTGGAAGCAGCAAAGATAACAACATATATGACCTGATCGTGGACCCATTCGATCATCTGGTGGGAGTGGGGTCTTCGGTGGATTTTCGGAAAAAGGAATATGAAGGCTGGATCTTCATCGTGGATCCCCGGAAAAAGAAGCTCATCGGAGAGCGTCTGTTCGATGCCATCGAAAAGCCGAGTGAAACCCGCTTCAGGAGAATAGCCTGGGATCCACAGACATGGAGCTATGTGGTCGGTGGATATTATAGTCCCACGAATGAAAAGGAAAGAGTGGAAAATATATGGGTCCTGAACATAGAACCGGAGCGTTTCAGAAAAATATGGGAACGGAAATTCGAAAGACTTGCATTCCGTGCAGTCAGCGTTGACAGCTATGGGAGAACCATAATAGCGGGTTTCGAAAAGCATCGACCATACAGCACATGGTTCATTCAGCTCAAAGGTTTTGGTGATGACACCTACTGGTTCAGAGTGTATGGAAGTATCAGCCGGATAAAACAGATTCTCAAATTACCGGGCAGAAAGAACAACCTCATAGCCCTAACCGATACAGAGGATAGATTAAAGTTGCTCGGTATATGGCACAACAACGGAAATTCCGTAAAACTCTTCGAGAAAAAGAATGAATATGGAGGGGATTTCGACTATCTGGACGATAGCACATATATA
Source organism: Caldifarciminota bacterium (assembly GCA_026986535.1). Lineage (GTDB taxonomy): Bacteria > Hydrothermota > Hydrothermia > LBFQ01 > DSFT01 > S143-66. Next base: position 10,414 of record JALSOK010000004.1, on the reverse strand, counting down.
ATGGCATCGTACAGGATCCGGTCCATTATCAAGACAGAAACCATACTTAGAGTACTGGGGAAAAGGGGAAACAGGATTAAAGTTCTGCATGAAAGAAAACTCAAAAATTTGAAACCTGAATCGATAAAGAAAATCAACGACACTCTAACTATTTTGATTGGAATAGATCCCACTTCCGACCTGGATAGCTACACTGTGGACATCATCCGTCTCCATATAGACAGAAACAGGAAGATAAAATCCCTTTCCAGAATACGGAGTCCGAAAGTTTCGGAATTGATGGGTGTAAATATTATGCCGGAAGAAGGTTTGATAATTCTATGGGGAGGAGATCTTCTTAACCCATACATAAAGGTATTCGACTACCGGAAACAGGAACTTGTTCTGAATGAAGAATGGAAAGAAAGCAGCACAAAAATATACAAAATCCTGGATTTAACCACTAAAGATGGTCAAATAATTGCCCTTGGAACAACAGGAGAAAACCTGATCGAAATTCCAGTTTTAATCACGATAAATATTTCCGAAAAGAGTACGAACATCGCGAAAATCGAATCTCCGGAAATTATCGATATGAGAGTGATTTTTGAAGGAAAGCTCATATACACAGGTGATTCCACCTACATCCTGAGCCTCTCCTCCTACGAATCGGAGAAATCCGGGTCCGAAACCCTTGTTTTTCATATCTTTAAAGTTGATTCCGATATGAAACCCACAGAACTCTCTAAATTCGGGGTGATAGAGATAAACAGTGATAAATATACGGGGTATATGGAGATTTCCAGAACCATCCTATATGGACCATACCTGTATATTGCCGGAGAGGTTCGAAAGGGATTACCTTATGTGATGAAATTCAGGTCTCCACTGCTCCGGCAGTAAAGCCACGAACCTGTAAAATTTCCTGCGATGATAGTAAGCGTTTTACTGAACATCTTCCCTTCCAGCACCATAGACAGCCTCATATTCGAATACTTCGAGAGTCAGGGGGCCACCGTAGCGATGGCCGTATTCGATTTGAAAGGAGATTCGGTGATATACGCCCACAACTACAACCGCAGGCTCCCCCCGGCCTCCACCCTGAAGGTCATAACCACATTCGTGGCCCAGAAATTCTTCGCCCCATCCACCCGCTTCTACACATACCTCTTCAGGTCCGGCAGAAACCTGATAGTCTTCGGGGGAGGGGACCCCCTCCTCGACAACTACGATTTAAAGGAGATGGCGGACACCCTGCGCAGAAGGAACATCGTATGGATCGACACCCTCTTCTACGACGACGGCTTCTATACGAGGGACCGATATCCATACGGATGGCTCTGGGACGATATAGAGATGACCTATGCTCCCCCCATAAGCCCGCTGGTCCTGAATCAGGGAATCATCGCCCTCCACTACCGGGACACGGTAAAGGGGAACTTCCACTTCATGCATATAAGGACCATCGACACCACGGAAACCAGATACGAAATCCTCGGCGATACGATTCTGGTCTATGGGGATTTCGACAGGCGCCGGTGGTTCGCATTTCCCCAGAAGAATCCGGAAGAGTTGCTCCTCCTTTCCCTGCGGAATGCCCTTCAGAGGGACAGCATACTGGTAAAAGAGGTGGGGGGATACAGGAAGCTCCCCGAAAATGCATACCTGATTTACAGCCACCCCTCCCCTCCCGTGGACACCATCCTGAGGATCATGAACGAAAAGAGCTCCAACTTCATCGCAGAGGTCATAATAAGGAACATAGGTGCATACGCTTATGGAGAGGGCTCCTGGCTCAACGGACTGAGGATGGTGAAACACATACTGACCCTCGAGGGGGTGGACACCAACTTCCTGATAGTGGATGGAAGCGGCCTTTCCCGGTACAATATGGTAAGCCCCTCCGTCTTCATAGACATATACAGGGCCGCATACAGGAATCCGGAGTTCTTCAAAAGATTCACGGGAGCTCTGGCCAGTCCGGGAAGGGGAACTCTGAAAAGGAGATTCCTTCAGTATAAAGGGAAGTTGAAGGCAAAAACCGGAAGCCTCAGGGGTGTGACCTCCCTTACGGGAATTCTGGACGATAGATATGCATTCGTATTTATAGCATACGGATTCAGCGGGAAGCTTTCCCGCCACAGAAAACTTCAGGACACCATCATGGACACCGTATTCCGGTCCCTTCTGGAAAAATCCCCCCACGGCAGTAAAATTAATCAGATGCCATGAGGAAAATACAGATAGACCTGGAGCTCATAGTGGAAATCGTACAGGAGCAGACCCCCTTATCCGAGCACTACCTGGATGTGGAAAAGAACCGCATTATCGAGATTCCCTACAGCGTATTCGAGGCCATCGAGGAGGAATATTACGATGAACTGAACACCCGGGAGATGGAGCTCGTGGATGTGGCAAAGGAGATATACGATGGAAGCAGCAGGTACATAAAACTGCCCCGCCTGAGCAATGCGGACTACATAAATGTGCTTCTGGACATATCTTCTAACCTCGACGAGTCGGACAGCCTGAGGGATGTATTGATAGATGCCGCCTCGGGAAATCATGTGATGAAGAAGGTCCGCTATCTCATCAAAAATGTCCCCGGATTTTACGACCTGTGGAGCAAACACCTGTCCCGGTATGTGAGGGAGAAGATTCAGGCCTGGGCCCGCTCACTGGACATAGAATTCTTCGAACTCTAATCCACCCATCCGAAGTCAAAGGAGAACCACTGGTCCGGATACCTGCGTACTGCCTCCTCCATATTCTTCACATAGAACTTCAACATGTCCCGCACCCTGTACGGGCCGGAGTAAACATCCTGAACAACGGCCCTATACCCCCTCCCCTCCCTTACCACATAACCGAAGGCCATCGGCCTCCTGAGCTTTTCGTTGAGATGGAAAATACCGACCGGCATCTTCCTTCTTTTTCCGAAGAAGGGAACCAGTTCGTACTTCCCCCCGCCCACATACCTATCGGTGGCCACCACCACGGCTTTTCCCTCATTCAGGGCCCTGACTATTGCAGGTGTGGCCCTGCCCAGAGTCACCAGCTCCATACCCGTATGACTCCTGATGCTGTTTAGAACCCTCAGCCACCTCGGGTCTATATTCTCCACCACTGCAATGGAGCGGAAACCCACACACGCCGGAACACTGGCCCCCAGCTCCCAGTTTCCAATGTGCCCCGTAAGGAGCATGAAGCCCTTTCCCCTCAGGGGCTCTATCTTCTCCAGCCCCTCTATGTTCACCTTTCCCAGTATATCCCTGCACGACCGGTGCTTCACCTTCAGCACATCCGTGAAGTTAAGCATGTAGTTTATGAAGGTTCTGCACACGAGTCCCCTGTCAAAGCCCTCCCCCAGGACGATGCGCAGATTGATGGAAACCGCTTTCCTCCTGCGGGCATCGGTTATATACCAGAAACAGGCCGCCGCAATCATCAGGGAATCGAGAATAAAATCGGGAACGAAGCGGGATATGTGTATTCCCGCAATCAGACCGTAGAGTTTGAGGTCATCGAGAAACCGGAGGATTTTCCTCACCTTCCCACCCTGATATACCCGACCTTTCCCGCATCCGGGAGAGTGTAATAAAGTCTCCTGCCAGTCAGAAGAAGTTCGGCAGGGTGCTCCTGCGTTCTGTATATCTCCCTTTCCGCCAGATTCTCCAGGTCTATTTCCACTATGTTGTTGGAAAAATATCCCGTAGCATACAGGGTCTTACCATCCGGCGTTATGGCCAGGTCATATCCCCCCCGAAGGAGCCGGCTTTCGAGCAACCTGACGGTATCCCTTCCATCATATCTGTATATGACTGCGGGAGAAGTGAATGTTATCACATAGAGGGTTCCGCTGGAATCCACCGCAAGACCATTGGGCCTCTTTATTCGAAAGGCGAGCTTGACATTTCCGGAAAAGTTGAACTTGTACACCGCATTCCCGTATATGTCCGAAACATACATGCGATTACCATAAGAAGCTATATCCCTCAGGAATTCCACCTTTCCGGGAAATTCACGGGAATGGATATGCTTGGAAAGGGACATGTTCTTCACCTTCCATATAGCATTCTCATCCACCACGAAGAGGACACCCCTGTTATAGACTATGCCCTTGGGATCCTTCATGAAACCCGTAAGCTCCAGCCTTTCCCTCTTCCCGGACCCGCCCATTACATATACGGAACCGTCGTAGAAGTTAATTTCCCCCATGTCCGTCACATATATCTTCCCATCCCCCCATGCCAGACCCTCCGGACGAAATGCAAGCAGATAAAGGAGCATCATATCACATCCCCCATCGTGAAGAAGCCCTTATCCTTATCCTTCAAAAATTCGATGGCCCTGATAACACCCTCCGCAAACACGCGCCGCGACAGTGCCCTGTGCGTTATCTCTATGACCTCCCCGGAGGAGGCAAAGATAATCGTATGCTCTCCGAATATCCCCCCCATTCTCAGGGCATGAACATCCACCGGTACATCGGAGGCTTCCCTGATAGCAGACTCGAGCAGTTTTGCCGTTCCGCTGGGCTTATCCTTTTTGAACCTGTGGTGCTTTTCCACAATGGCCACATCGTAACCCTCCAGTGCCCCGACCAGATTCCCCATGAATTTCAGCAGAACATTGATTCCAATCGAAAAGTTGTACGACAGAAGGACAGGCACCCTCCCGGAGAGTCTCCTGAGCAAACGAATATCATCCCCGGTCAGCCCCGTGGTGCCTATGATATAGGCCCTGGGATCCTTCACAACCTGCTCCACATGATGCATGGTGGCATCCCTGTTCGTAAACTCTATGAGAAGGTCCGCTTCCCTGTAAGCCGAAAAATCGTCCTCCCTCCCTATTATGAAGAAGTCATAACCCTTTTCCCGGAGCACTTCTGCCACTGCCGAACCCATCCTGCCGCGCCCGCCAATAAGGGCTATCTTCATAATAGAGAAGTTTAAACGCAGAACCCCTGCCGCAGTATATGTGCAACAGGAGCGACGGTATGGTACATGCGAAAACCGGAGTCCCGATGAACACATAAATTGGTCGAATAGTGGAAAATGCCCGGATTGAGGACCGGTGCACCGGCAGAGAAACCGGGCGTAAATGGATGAGCATCAGAATCAACTGTGGAATCGATTCGAAAGGTGATGGCTCCTCTAACCAAAAATTCATGTAATTCAATAATATGCGCCCGGTATATAATTTGAGCATGTACCTGGAACACCTTACTCCTCTCGAGAGGACCATATACCTGACGAAGGAGGCCCATCCGGATTTAACAGCCACAGCCATCGCCCGCATGCTTTCCGTGACCCCCGCATACACAACCAGGACCCTTAGAAAACTGGCCCTGCACGGGGTTGAAAAGTTTCAGGAGAGCGAATGCAGGACGATGGAGATGATGAGCACGAAGGAGAGGATTCACTACCTGAGCAGACACTGGAAGGAAATCCCATACAGCTATCACCACATCCTTACCGGGCTGGACCTCGAACCCCTGCCCCCATTCCACAGGTACCAGAAGCTCCTGTTCCAGTTTCAGATAGACATAGAGGATCCCGACTCCATCCTGAGGAAGGTGGAAAAGCTGGAAGAGGAGTATATCTCAAAGAATCTCAGGGCTTCCTACTTCAGAATCCTGACCCTCCGCCTGCTCATCTATAACTTCACCGGAAGAAAGGACAGGACCTGGGAAATATACAGAAAGCACAGGAAGTTAATAGAAAAGCTCCCCTACAACATCGCCAACGATTTCCATGATCTGGCCCTAAATGCGGCCGTTCACATGGGCCACATCAGGGAAGCCCGGAACATAGCCCGAATACTTGAATCCTACATCGAGAGCAAAAGGGGAGCGGAAGACAGGGATGTGGAGGAATACCTGACGGATTTCTATATTAACGATGGCAACTTCCGGAAAGCTCTGAAGTTCGCAACCCGAAACAGCTTCCACCGATACCGGCTTCTCAGATTCACCGGAAAATATCGAGAACTTTTGAAAACCAGAGCTCCGGAAGTATTCACGGGAATTGAAAAGTTCTACATTGCCCTGGACAGGGCCTACGCCCATGCAATGACCGGGAATCCGGTCAAGGGATTGCTCACGCTCCTTCCATCCTACACGCGCATGGAGAATAAATACACATCCGCGATGAGAAACTTCCATCTATTCATGGCCACATACCATGCCATAATGGGAAATGCGCAGGAAAAGGAGTCGAACCTCATCAGAGCAGTAGAACTCTCCGAGGGGCTCAACCGCAAATTCCTGAAAGCCCTGCTACATGGAAAAATAGAAGGGTACGCCCCCACCAAGTATCTCTCCATAGTGAAGGACTGGCTGGAGGGGAGGCTCAACAGGGCCATAGAAAGGGGAATCAATTTCGATGCCGCATGGATCCTCCACATGATCGCCCTATTTCTTCCAAAGCCCCTGGCGAGAATAGAAAAGTACCCGGTAATGGAGCCCGTATATCACCTGATGAAATTGCCTCCTCTAAAGCTCATCATATTCAACGAGGAACCCATTCTCATATACCGGGGCAAAAAGCACATCATAACCAGGGGAGAGGGGAATATCCAGCTGATTAAAATCATACTCAACGGAGGGGAGATAGATGCAGAAGAGGTCAGACCGGGCCACATAAGGATTTTCAGAAGGAAATTCGGAAGAGGATTTCTCCGGAAGAAGGGAGGCAAATATCTTATCAATGCGAGAATAGATTCCGACTACTTCCGATTCCTGGAGCTCTACAGGAGCGCCCTCTTCTACCGGAAGCACGATATGAAGGAAGAATTTATACAAACGGCAAACCGGCTAAAGAGATTGTACAGGTGCCATCCATTCAGAAAACTGTCCTTCAAAGACAGCGAACTGGATGCTTACAGGACCCGCATCAATCTCATGGTGGAAGAAATCACAGGAGTCTGACGAACAGCAAAGACACCAGAATGAGAAGCACAATTATGGAAGTCCTCAATATCAGCTCATCTATTACTCCGAACATGATAGAAATATAATCCAGAGGCATTAAGCTGTATATTAATTCCCGGAACCCTTTTGCCCCAACAGATACATGGTGAGCGGCCCTTAAACTTTTCCCGTGAAAGGCAAGAGGGTCCTCGTACTCAGCTTCGCTTATGGAAGCGGTCACTATATAGCAGGGGCGGGCCTTAGACAGGCGATAGAAACACTGCACCCAGAATGGGAGGTCATGCATCTCGATGGAATCCTGGAGAGCCACAGGAGGCTGGACAGGATAACCGCCGACATGTATCTCTGGTTCAGCAGAAAGGGCCACCTCCACTGGAGGCTCCTGTACGAAAATCCCCTGACCCGCTCCAGAGCCATGAAGCTCATAATGAGACTGTCCCTGAACCGGGAGATTATGGAAAAAATAAGGGACTTTCGCCCCCACATCATAATGAGCACCCACTTCCTTTCCCACCAGTATGCCCATGTGCTGAAGAAAAGGTACGGCATGGAATTCCAGCATTACATGGTCATAACCGACTATGTGATCCACCCCATCTGGATCTCCGAGCCCACCGACCTGTACTTCTTGCCCTCCCGGTGGTCCCTGAAGACCCTTCCCCGGCTGAAGAAGTATGCCATAACGGGAATCCCCCTCCGGAGGCAGTTCTGGAATCCCCCCACCAGGGAATCCTCCCGCAGATACCTGGGAATCGGGGATGGAAAACCCGTCCTCTTTCTCAACATGGGGACCCACGGGGTAATGCCGCTGAAGGATGCGGTAGAACTTGTAAAAAGGTGGAGAAATCGATTTCGATTCCTCGTGGTGGCGGGCAAAAACCAACTGACCTACTCGACCTTCATGAAGATGCTTCGCGGGGGAGAAATGGAGGGTAGAGTTTACTCCTTCACGGAGGATGTTCATCACCTCATGGCCGCCTCCGACCTCGTCATAACGAAAGCAGGGGGGCTCACAGTGGCGGAGATGCTGGCGGTGGGAAGGGCCGGCATATACTACAGGAGCATGCCCGGGCAGGAGGAGGGAAATGTAAAGTTCATAAGGGAGCATGGGGCTGGATTCGAAGCCCGCAGCATCGCCCGGCTCCACAGCCTGCTCGAGCACCTGACGAAAGATCCCCGGGAGATAGGGGAAGCGGAGGAAAGGGCGCGGAAACTTGGAAAACCCCGGGCGGCTCTGGAAATTGTGAAACATGTTTCACATGAAACAGAAAGGGGGAATTAATCCAGCGCCACGCGGAAGGCTCTGCGGGTATTTTCCACCAGCCTTTCTGCCACCTCTTCCACATCCATTTCCAGAAGACGGGCCATCTTCTCCACCACATCCACCACATACATGGGCTCGTTTACCTTCCCCCTGTGGGGAACCGGCGTGAGATAGGGACTGTCCGTCTCGGAAAGGACATTCCCCGGGCCTATCTCCCTCAGAGAGCGGTGAAGATGGCGGTTCTTATAGGTCAGCATGCCGTTGAAGGAGAGAAAGTATCCCCTCTCCACAATCCACCGGGCCGTATCCGGCCTGTCGGAAAAGCTGTGGAAGATGACCGGAACAGGGGGATTCTCCTCCTCGATTATGGAAATCGTGTCCGGATAAGCGTCCCTGACATGGAGGACGATGGGAAGACCGTGGCGCCTCGCAATATCAATCTGGATGCGGAATCCCTCCATCTGCTGCTCCTTCGGAAAGGTCATCCAGTGATAATCCAGGCCGATTTCCCCCACGGCTATGACTTTCCTCTCTTCCAGAAGGGACTCAAGCTCCCCTATCCGGGAGATCTCGTCGATGGAATTGGGATGTATTCCCACTATGGCATAGACATTCTCCATCTCCGAGGCTATCTCCACCGCCAGATGGGAAGAGCTCAAATCGTATCCAACCACGAAGATGTACTTTACGCCCCTCTCCAGCGCCCTTTTCACCACATCGTGTCTTATGGGATAAAGCTTCCTGTCGTTCAGATGGGCATGGGTATCGACGAAGAACATGGGGAAAGGTTAAAGGAAGAGGGGCTCCGATCCCCTCAGAGCTCCATGGCGATTCTGGAGGTGTAGGATTCGTAATAGAAAATCATCTTCTCCTCCAGCTGGCGGAATTCCCTCAGAACCCGGCTCCTGTATTCCGCATCATCTACCCCCTTCAAATTTATGAGAATGTTGTACCGGGCGGCATTGAACCCGCCCCTCAGGAGCTCAAGAGCGATTCCCACATCGCTTATAAGGTTCTTATTCCCCTCCGCAATCAGCTTTTCCACAGCGGGCATAACCTTAAGGGGAAGCGTCGCCATATCGAAAGACTCCTTCACGCATACCTCGATCCTATCCCTGAGGAGTTCTTCGTCCCCCTTCCGGTATGCATTCATCAACTCCTCGAAGCAGGCCATATCCCTGTTGGCCAGATCCAGAGCCTCATAGAGATATTCATCCAGCTCCTCTATACTCACATCCGTCTTCGAGAGTACCGCCACCTTCCTTATAAGGGCCACCCCCATGGCCAGGGAAATCCCCCCGGCCATACCACCTCCGGCTCTGGGCAATTTCGAACCCAGCGCTCCCAGAATGCTCTCCAGTTCCGAGAAGTTCTCCCACAGGGCCCCCTCGATGGTCATGGGACCTCCGGCCCTCCCCATGGACAGGAATCCCGCAAGGGTCTCATCGGCAAAGGGACCCGGCATGAGTCCCACCAGCTCCCCCTCCACAACCCGAACACCGAACCGGCCGGCCTCCGCCTCCACAGCCCTTTTGATTTCATAAAGGGACACCCTTCGGGTATCCGTGATGTTTATGGAAATCTGCACCCTTCCCCTGCTCTCCAGCAGAAAGGCCAGCACCCTGACCCGCTTCAGAAATCCGGTGCTCCCCCTCAGGCGGCGGGCTATTTCCCTTCCCACCTCCAGGTCATCGGTGTCCAGGATGAAGTTATATGCGACGAGAAAATCCCTCACCCCGATGGCAATGGCACCGGCGGTGGGATGGAGGCTGTCCCCTATATCGGGCCTGTAGTCATCGGTAGTGATGAGCTCCTTTAACCTCTCCAGCCCCACATTCCTGAAGGATGGAAGCTCCCTCTCCCCTGCCAGACCATAGAAGTAAACGGGAAGGCCGTAGCGTCTGTTCACCCTTCTTCCGATTCTCTTCGCAATCTTTACCACCTCCTCCACCCCGATATTCTTCAGGGGAATGAGGGGAACCACATCAGCCGCACCGATCCGGGGATGAACCCCCCGATGGCCGCTCACATCGATAAGCTCCACCGCAACCCCTATGGCATCGATGAGGGCCTCTTCCACCTGCCGGGGCGTCCCCACAATCGTGAAGACACTCCTGTTGTGATCTGCATCAGCATGAACATTCAGAACCCGCACCCCGGGAATCTCCAGTGCCTCTTTAATCCGGTTTATGACCTGTGGATTTTTTCCCTCGGAAAAGTTGGGAACTGCTTCTATC
>JALSOK010000003.1 GCA_026986535.1 Caldifarciminota bacterium | reverse complement strand
GGCCATAAAGAAGAATAATCCAAACAGGGTGTCGAACTCCCACTTCCTGGAGCGCCACCTGTACACGAGCAGCAGGGCATGTTGAAGCAGAAGGTATATCAAAAATCCGGCCCTGTACATCGTCCATCCAGCGAAAGACCATGAGGACATGGTGGGTGAGAACAGGGGCAGGAAGACAGCCACCATAAGACCGAAGAACATTAAGAGGAAGGAATATGTTGCCCCCCTGCTGTACCACCCTCCCCTATTGCGGGGAAAGGGGATCGCCCCATGCTGAACCGAAATGATATAGAAGTTCACAAAGCCCATGAGGAGAAGAGAATAAACGGTCGTGGAATCGGCGGAAAAGCCCATGAGGAGAACCACAGAGGACATAAGGAGGAAGAACAGGCTTCCCAGCGCAAACAGGCGGGCCCACAGCAGGGTGAAGTAATAACCGAGGGCAAAATCCTTCATCTACCAGTTCCCGAAGAGGAATCGGAAGTCCACCATATAGAATCCGGTCCTCGCAAAGGAAAGGAGGCTCAACCAGTCGAAATTCACCCTATACTTCCTTTTAACAAATACAACGCTACCTCCACCCACCTTTTCCCTGGCATACTCTATCGCATCCACCACGCTTCCGATGGTATCCACAATTCCAGCCCTTATGGCATCCTCCCCCACCCATATCCTTCCCTTTGCAATCTTTCTTACCGAATCGAGGGGCAGTCCCCTTCCCTCCGAAACAACCCTGAGGAAGTCCCCATAGATTTCGTCTATTAACCTGTTGAACCTCTCCATCCCCCTATCATCCACGGGTCTTAAAGAAAATGCATCTGCCAGCTCCCCCTTCTTCATTATGTAGGGATTTATGTGGAGCTTTCTGCGGAAGAAGTCCTCCATGGCCAGCTTCCCGAACAGAACGCCAATGGAGCCCGTTATGGTAAGGGGGGTGAGGAAGATTTTGCTTCCGTATGCGGATATGTAGTATCCTCCGCTGGCGGCGACGAATCCCATGGACACGATAACGGGTTTCTCCTGTGCCAGCTTCCTGATCTCGTGGGCGATGATGTCGCTGGTAAGCGCAGAACCTCCGGGACTGTTGACCCTGATTACCACAGCCGAGACTCTCTTATCCTTGCGCAACCTGCGGAGGGTGGAAGCCAGTCCTGTTCCGATGGTCGTGGTCCCCTCTAAGGGATTGTGGGTATCTTCCTCCACTATGGGTCCATCGGCCACCACGACAGCCACCTTCCTGAAGGGCAGTATAGAGCCCCTCCGGGATGGAACGGTCCTGCGCTTTGCGGCCCTTCCGAATTCATCCCTGAGAATATCCTCCATTTCATCCGGATAAACGAGGGAATCCACGAGTCCAGTCTCGAGCGCCTCCCGTCCGTAAAGGAAACCATATTCGTTTATCAGGCTTTCGGGTTTCGAAATGTTCCTGGACTGGATGGACCGCGTAATCTGATCGTAATAGATCTCCAGCAGTCTCTCCCTCTGCTGTCTGTCGTACTGACTCGGCTCTCTACGGGTGAAGGGCTCCACCGCACTCTTGTACTCCTCCCTGTGGACGAACTGGGGAACGATATCCAGGGTGTCGAAGAGCTCCCGAAAGTAAAGGTTCTGAGTCATAACCCCCGGTATTTCCAGAACACCACCGGGAGCCATATAAATCCTGTCGCAGGCGGTGGCCAGGAAGTAGGCGGATTCCCTGTAGGAATGGGCATAGCAGAGGACCTTCTTGCCCGACTGCCTGAGCCTCTCTATGATTTGCCTGAGCTCCCAGCTCTGGCTCAGACCCATTCTGTACAGAGTGAGGTCCAGATAAATCCCCCGGAGGCGCCTGTCTTTCTCCAGAGAAGCGAGCCCATAAAGGAACCGGGAAAAACTCTGCTTCTTCTCTCTGGATACAAGCGAAAGAATACCGCCGGTGGCAGGCACCTCCTCGGGTATGGACTTCAGCTCCAGATGCAGGTAATAGGGTCTGAGATTCCTGTAGAGGTAATATCCCAGTGCAGAGCCAAAGATGACCAGAAGAACCGCGGCAACCGTCATTGTCCGCATCACGCTACACACCCACGCAGGTTTCCACAGCAAGCTTCAGATTCTTCTTGTACCTGTCCACATCCGAAGGCAACTCTCCCCTAAGGTAGAAATCCAGACTCCTGGTTATGAGGGACACGATGAAGGGAACCACATAGGGCTTCTCCACCCGGGTCTTCATATCCGACAGACTGTCCACGATATTCTCCAGTATGACGAAAGGCCTCTTAACATCCTTCATGATTTCCATATTGTAGTAGCTCCTCATTATGAAGACGAACTGTATGGTGTGGGGATTGATCAGGGCATAATCTACGATATTGTCGATGAACTGCATGAGCTGTGCCTTCGGATGGGCCTCCTTGTCTATGCGGGTGTCCAGATACTCGTAAAGCTCGTTCATGGTCTCGATGAAAATCTTGTGGAGGAGCTCCTCCTTATCCCTGTAATACTTGAACAGAAGAGCTTCGGACACTCCAGCCACCTTGGCTATCTTCTTGGTGGTGGCCCCCTTTACACCCTCCTCGGCTACCGTCTTTATAACGGCCTTCTTTATACGGCCTTCGGTTATCTGCCTCCTTATCCTGCGCTTATCCCTCTTCTCTACCTGTGCCATTTTCCCACCTCCTCCTTGCATAATTTAAACTGCCTTCTTCCATCATCTTCGAATAAATATCCTCCATGTCCCATTCTTCCATTTCACCCCTCAGCTTCTCTATATAATCGGATTTCCCATCGAAAACGAAGTCCACGAAGAACTTGAATGTCACAGGCATCAGAAGCCTGAACATCCCGGCAATTACATTGGCGTACTGCTGTATCTCCCACTGGGCATGCTCATCCGCCCTCAGACGGATAAAATTCATCAGGCTCCGGGCATTGACGCTCCAGTAGAACTGGGTATATGTCCCCATGGGGAGTATGGTTCTGGCAAGCTCCCGGGCCACCCCCTTTTCCAGAAGCTTGTCGTAAAATGCCTTCACAACCCGGTAATGCTCCTTCAGCTCCTCCACGAGCCGCTCGCTTTCCTCCACGGGCTCCAGGATACTCGCCTGCTTGTCCTTCTCCGCCTGCCTGCGCATGAATTGGGGAATATAAAACTCGTCCTTATACTCTACATACCGGAGGGAAATCTCATTGAAGGAACCGATGCGGTGGCGGAACCACTGACGGGCCACGAATATGGGGGCCTTCACATGGAACTTGAACACGCTGTGCTCGAAAGGGGTTTCGTGCTTGTGCTTCAGCAGGTACCTGATGAGCCTGATATCCTGCCGGGGGCCCTTGCTCCCCTCCCCGAATGAGACCCGGGCAGATTCCACCACGGAATAATCCCCACCCATGAAATCCACCAGCTTCACAAATCCTCTATCCAGTACTTCTGCCAGCATTTCAAAATCTCCCTTTTAGTGCCAGTCCCACACCCCCACGCACGGGGTAAAGGCTCACATTTATTCTCGAAGAGCCGAACATGTAGGCGTGGAGCGCAGAAATAATGTGATTGGAGAAAATCACAAATCCCACTATGGCCTTCTGGGAAACAATCTGCCTTTCCTTTATCCTGTAGTCCTGATACCTGTAGAAAGCGGATACGGAATCCCACTCCCAGTCCGCATCTACGGAATTGAGCTGTACATACCTCTCCCTGGCCTCAGGGTCGTCCGGATACAGGACCCTTGCCTCCGCATAGAGATCCATTATATAGAAGTCCTTCATGAAGTAATCCTCGAGAAGTCCGAATATGCGCTCATCGGAGAAGCTGGTGGCACCGGAATGTTCGTACGCTATGGACATGTAGGTCTGCCGGGCATCCATCTGCTGCCGATTGAGAAGGAAATAATAACCCCATCCCGAAATCTCAGCCGCCATCATCACAATACCGGTTCTCCTGTCGAAATCCATCTGCCCCCATCCGGGAAGAATGAGGGACCTGACAATCGGACTCAGCGCTATCAGCCATATCATAGACTTCAACCACTTATCAGAACTGCATCCACCACCCTGTCGTCCTTTGCCACATCCAGAATCTTGACACCTGTGGCCTGCCTGCTGTACTCCTTGACATCGCTGACATCGATCCTGGCTGTGATTCCCTTCTCCGTCAGGATAGCCATCTGCTCGTTCTCGGAAACGCTGTTCATTACCCGCACCAGCTTTCCGGTCTTATCCCTCAGCTTTATGAGATAGAAGCCCTTCGTGCCCCTTCCGAGAACCCGAATATCGCTCTCGTTCACCCTTTTTCCGTAGCCCTTTTCCGTAATCATGATGACAGCACTGTTCTTTATTAAAGAAGTGGCATCAACCACACCATCGCTCCTTATACCTATGACCGTGCCTGCCCGCCTGCTTCTGACGGGAATATCATCCTGCCTGAGCCTGACCCCCTTTCCGTTTTCTGTTACTATGAGTATATCCTCCGTTCCAACAGTGGGCACTATAACAGAAACCGCATCCCCCTCACCAAGCGACACGATGGGGGTCCCCATTCTGCCCTTCAAAATCTCCTCCAGGCGCACCCTCTTGACCCTGCCATGGCGGGTAATTACCACCAGATACTTATATTCGTATTCGGAAATATCCACGATAGACACCACCCTGTCCCCTTCCTCTATTGGCAGATAATTCCTTATGTGCCTCCCCCTTGCAGAGGAACCCATCTCCGGAAGATTATAGGCCTTCATCCAGTACACCCTGCCCCTCCTGGTCACGAAGAGGAGAGTCGAATGGGTGGAAGAGATTGCCAGCCGGAAGGGAATGTCATCCTCGTATGTGCTCACGCCCCTCTTGCCCTTAGTATTTCTGTTCTGACTCCTGAATCCCCGCAGAGACATGCGCTTTATATACCCGCCCCTGGTCAGAACTATTACGATGTCCTCCTTCTGGATGAGATTCTCTATATCTATATCGCTGGTAAAATTCTCATCGTACAGGATTTCCGTACGCCTGCTGTCCGCATACTTCTCCCTGATCTCGAGGAGCTCCTGCTTCATCACGGAATGCAGGAATTCCTCCTCCCCCAGGATCCTGTTGTAATAAGATATCCTCTCCTCAAGCTGTCTCTTCTCCTCCTCGAGCCTGTGCCTCTCCAGTCTCGTGAGGTTCTGAAGCCTCAATTCCAGTATAGCCTGAGCCTGCCTTTCTGTGAATCCAAACTTCTCCACCAGGTTATTCCTCGCATCCTGCGTGCTCTCGGAGCCCCTTATGACCGCTATAATCTCATCTATCACATCCAGCGCTCTGAGGAAACCCACGACGAGGTGAAGTCTGTCCTGTGCCTTTTTGAGGCGGAATCTGGTTCTTCTGAGAACTATCTGCTTTTTGAAGTCCAGATATATGTCCAGAGCCTTCCTCAGACTGAGGAGCTGAGGCTCATTGTCCACTATGGCCAGCATGTTTATTCCGTAAGTCTCCTGCAATGGGGTATATTTCAAAAGCTGATTGACGATGACCTCGGGGTTGTAGCCCTTCTTGACCTCGATGAGAATCCTCATGCCCTCCTTATCGCTCTCGTCCCTCAGGTCGCTTATGCCCTCTATCTTCCCCGCCTTCACCAGCTCGGCAATCTTCTGTATGAGGGAAGCCTTATTGACAGCGTATGGGATCTCCGTAATGACGATGTTTCTGTTCTCTATATGGTACTTCCCCCTCACAGTGATCTTTCCTCTGCCCGTCAGATAGGCCTTCTTCAATCCCTCTATCCCGATGACCACACCACCGGTCGGGAAATCGGGGCCCTTTATGTACTTCATCAGGTCTTCATCGGGCATATCGGGATTGTCTATGAGGGCCACCAGGGCATCTATGAGCTCCCCGAGGTTATGGGGAGGGATGTTGGTGGCCATTCCCACGGCTATTCCGCTCGCACCATTTGCAAGGAGATTGGGGAATGCGGCGGGGAGAAGAACTGGCTCTTTCAACCTTCCATCGAAGTTGGGGACGAAATCCACCGTATCCTCTTTTATGTCCCTCAGGAGCTCGACCGCTATCTTCGACAGCCTGGCCTCTGTGTATCTGTATGCGGCGGGTGGATCCCCATCTATGGAACCGAAATTACCCTGCCCCTCCACCAGGGGATAGCGCATTGAAAAGTCCTGAGCCATACGGACCAGGGCATCGTAGACAGCCTGATCACCGTGGGGATGGTACTTACCGATCACATCACCCACCACTGTTGCGGATTTCCTGAATGGTCTCTCAGGAAACAGTCCCAGCTCGTACATGGAGTAAAGTATTCGCCTCTGAACGGGCTTCAGACCATCCCTGGCATCCGGAATAGCTCTACCAACGATTACACTCAGAGCATACTTCAGATAGCTTTCTCTCAGCTCCGCCGAAAAAGAGCCCTCCACAATTTTTTCCATACGCTATCAAATTTTAAAGCGAAAACGAAACAAAACAACGCCCATACTTTATATTCAAAAGGATTAAAAACTCGAAAATGCCCTTATTTCATACCCCGACGCAGGGGTCGGGCTAAGGGTTCACTCATGAAAGTGCCTCGACTGTAAAATTTCCGCAGGATGCTTCTGCTATACATAATTTCGCAGGTGGGGTATTCCGAAGAGCTCGCCCAGTACTTCGTTCAGCAGTATGTATCCCATCCCATCAATATAAACACCGCAACTGCGGAAGAGCTCAGATACATTCCCTTCCTCTCAGAGGAGGATATCCAGATCATCCTGCAGAGGAGACCCTTCAGGAGCTATTCGGATTTCAGGCGGGCTCTCAATCTGAGCTACAGGGAGTATTCCCTCATTCGATACTACATCTACATACCCACCAGAGAATACAACGGATATGTGAGCTTCTTCGGTGGAGCCCAGTACAGGGCGGATTCCCTGCGGGATACCGCCGCAAACTACACAGGAGTGGAGTCCATCCTCAACCACATAGTGGACCACGAACTGGATATGCAGATGAGCTACAGAAACGCCTTCTTCCGGTTCAAGACATTCACCACTGCCGTATACGACACCGATACCTCATACCACCTGGAAACCCGAAACTACGCCATGCTGAATGTGTACGGCAGGGATGTGGTATTCAGAATGGGGCACTACGGTCCAAGAGCCGGATACGGAGCCCTCACATACAGACCCAGGTACTACTTCATGTACCATCCAAACTACCTCTTTCCCGGCTTCACCCCTTCGGCAGAGGTGAAGTATAAAAATGCAGGCCTGTTCGTGGATACCGCGAGGAATGTCTTCCTCCATGGAAACTACAGGAACCTCTATCTGGGATTCGTGCACGGTTATTACGACGCCATCTGGGGCATGGTGGAATTCCAGCCCATAAGGAAGTTCTTCATTACGCTGGAGGGGGTGGCCGGAAGCAGGGGACAGGGCTTTAACTACTCGCTCCAGTATAAGAACAGGGGTATATTCATCTTCTGGACGCAGAGCATATTCAGGGGGGAGAAGGTCTGGCAGTATTCCACATGGGCAGACAGCACTTTCCTCTATATATCCGCCGCCTTCTACCCATTCTTCGTACGGTTCGCCATAAGGGGGGAAAAGGGCACCATCACCACGGAATACGAACTGTTCAGAGGGACCCGAATATACTTCCGTCACTACAGGCATCCCTTCTTCCGCTCCTATTCCATAGCCATAAGCCAGAGCAGGGGCCTCTACGCACAGGTGGAGAAGGTACGGGAAGGAGGATACATAACGCTGGGCTACAACTTCACACTCGGGGGAAGATACAGGAATCCCTATGTGAGGCTCCGGCTGTACATATACGATTTCGGAAGAGTCATAGACCCCGAAACCGGGTACTACGATCCCGAATACAGGGAGTTCAGGAAATACGGCTGGAGCGCATACGAAGGATTCTTCCCGGGCGTCGATTCCCGCATCAGACTGAAAGGAAGGGGTATAAAGGCTTCCGTTTCCGTCAGATGGAGGGGCTGGTTCTTCAGATGGGTGGACGGCGGAAGACTCGAAGTGGGCGTGGATAAGGAGGTATTCTTCTGAAGTGCGGGCAGCCATCCTCAGGGAGCCGGGCAGGATACTGGTGGAGGACATTCCGGAACCTGCTCCGGACGAAGGGGAAGTGGTAATCAGGGTAAAATATGCCCTGACGGATGGAACCGACCTCAAGGCCTATCTGAGGGGACATCACCTCATAGGGTACGGTCCATTCGGGCACGAATACTCCGGCATCGTTGCAAAGGTGGGAAAAGGTGTCAGGAAATTCAAAGAAGGGGATGCCGTCATGGGGGTCAACACAGCCCCCTGTATGAAATGCCACTTCTGCAGAAGGGAGATGTACAGCCTGTGCGAGAATCTCACGAAAAACATGGTCCTGGGCACCTACGCCGAATATGTGAGGATTCCCGCAAGGGTGGTGGAGGTAAACCTCTTTCACAAGCCGGAGGACATATCCTTCAGGGTGGCCCCCATGCTCGAGCCCCTCGCGTGCGTCGTCCGGGGCGTGGAGAATCTGGGAGAGATCCGGCCGGGCAGGAGAATCATGATAGTGGGAACGGGGTCCGTCGCCATCATGTTCGCCGTGCTCCTGAAGGACAGGGGCGATGTTTTCGTCGCCGGAAGGAGAATCGAAGCCCTCAACCGCATAAGGGAACTGGTCCAAGTCAAAACCCTCCTCATGGGGGAGGGATTCACACAAAAGGCCATGGATTTGAGCGGCGGATATGGTTTCGACATAATAATAGACGCCACAGGCTCCCCCCGGGCCATGGAAAGAGCGCTGGGAATACTGTCGAAAGGAGGGAAATTTCTGGTATTCTCCGGCGTGGAAAGGGGAACCACCCTCAGCATAGACATCCACAGCCTCCATTATGGGGAGATGTCCATAGTGGGTTCATTCCATCACACCCCCGATACTGTCCGCAGAGCAATCGATATTCTGAGGAAAAATCATGAAAAACTGGATTTCCTGATTACCCACGAATTACCCCTGGAGAGGATCGAGGAGGCCTTCCGCCTCATGATGGAGAAAAAGGCCCTGAAAGTGGCCATAAGGCCATAACATCAGCCATCGGCCTGCTCCCTGGAGATGAACTTCACCTCCCGCACCAGCCTTTCGCCCGCAATTGCATTGATGGCCTCCGCAATCTGATTGCGCCTGTAGTACAGATCCATGAGGGCATGGAGATTTTCGAACTTCAGTATCAGAACGCCCCGCCTGTAATCGTGAAATTCCAGCCCTCTGTAGCTTCCCAGAACGGCCTTCGCCGCCTCCATCACCCGCATATAATCCTCCACCCATTCCAGCCCCGCACTGCGCAGGAAACTCCTCAGACCATCCCCCAGCTTCTTCATATATTCCGAAGTTTAAAGTCTCGAAAGGCGTTTCATGACCACGAAGAAGCCCAGAATGGCAAAGAGATACGCACTGAAGAACCTCCACAGGATGATCGCCATCCCCACATGGGATTTATCCATTCCAGAGGAGAGAACGAATGCCGAAATTGCCTCCGCTATCCCCACTCCCCCGGGAGATGGAGAAAAATAGGTGGTCAGCTGAAGAATTAGCTGGGTGGAAAGGGTTTCCATATAGTCCGCCGGAATATCGAGAGAGGCAAAGACGAAAAAGAGGATGCTGAGATAAGCCACCTGTGCAGGAAAACTGATGA
The DNA here is from genome assembly GCA_026986535.1 of Caldifarciminota bacterium. Classification (GTDB taxonomy): domain Bacteria; phylum Hydrothermota; class Hydrothermia; order LBFQ01; family DSFT01; genus S143-66. The sequence goes on along the minus strand of JALSOK010000003.1, from coordinate 11,719 downwards.
GTACAGCCAGAAAGAAATCCCCTATCCGTATGCGGGCCATGGCGCCCCTTATGTCCTTTCGCAGAATAATCAACAGCATAACCACCACAGCAATACCCACGGCATAGTAAAAAATCCACCTCAGCACCCCCGCACTCATGTGGCGATAGACAACCGGGAGCATAAGGACATAGGGAATGAACAGGACCAGACCCCTGAGCATAATGAGGGCGACAGCCATAGGGATGGAATAACCCTTCCTCCTGAGCAACCACACCTGATAGGGGAGCCCTCCAGAGCCAAAGGGGGTGGTCACTGCCAGGATGAATCCAGATAGGATAATCTCCAGCGAATACCACAGGCCCAGCTGATTGCCCAGCCCTCTGGAGAGAATGGAGAAGCGAAGAGAATCGAGCAGGATGAATGTTACAGAAGCCATCGATGCCCCCAGGATGCCCGGCAGATGCATACCGGAAATCACCCGTCCCAGTTCTCCCCCGAGGGACCACACAAGGAGGATAAAAGACACGGTTATATAGGCAACCAGAAAAAGGGCAAAAGCCTTCTTCAGTCCCTCTGCCGACGGTTTTTTAATCTCCATATATTCCCCAGATGCTCCCTGTAGGTCCTGGCAAATATGTGTCTTCCTCTGCCGTCCGCGACGAAGTAGAGATACGGGGTCTCTGCGGGTCTGAGAACTGCCCGAATGGTGGACATGGCGGGGTTGCAGATGGGGGTCGGCGGAAGGCCCGGGTGCAGGTATGTATTGTATGGGCTGTCTATCTTCAGGTCGCTCTTCTTAAGCCAGTATGCGCTCCTTCCCGTAATGTACCATATTGTGGGATTGGCCTGCAGGGGCATCCTCCTGCGCAGACGGTTGATGAAAACCGATGCTATGATGGGTTTTTCATCTGGAGACACTGCCTCTTTTTCCACTATGGAAGCAAGAATCAGGCTCTCATAGAATCCCAGAGGGGCCCCATCCAGCAGGGTATCCATGCCCGCCTTCTGCCACTGCTCGAAGAAGTTCTTTACCATTGCATAGAGTACGGCCGCTTCACCGCTCCCCTCCTCGAACCTGTAAGTATCCGGATACAGGAACCCCTCCAGCGATTTCACCCCCGCCATGAGGGGGAATTCCATAGCCAGATTGCCTATGAAATCTGTATCGCTGACGAGCTCCATGAACCCGAGGGTATCTATCCCCATGCGCTCATATAAAAGGCGGGCAATATCCCTGGCCCTCAGGCCGGGGATGACTGTTATCTCCACATAAATGGGTTCGGGGGTCTGAGTTATGGTCTCCCAGAAGGCGAACAGCTCGTTGCCCCTCGTGTGGAAGCTATACTTACCGGGCAGGATGTCCCTGTCCCTTCCCGCAATCCTCAGCAGTCCGAGATAAACCTTCTCGAATCGAATAACGGAACTGTCCCGCAGTTTCCTGGCCAGGTGAATAGGGGTTTCTCCCTTATGAAGGGAGATTTTTACAGCATGCCTGCTAACATAAAGGGGAAATATAGAATTGATGAGCGCCACAGAAAGGGCGCCGTACGCGATGAGGTACAGTAATCTCACAGAACAGTTATCACTTTTGCAATGTTTCGGGGCTTATCCACATCACAACCCCTCATATTGGCAATGTGATACGCAAGCAGCTGGAGGGGGACTATGGACAGAATGGGAGTGAGGTATTCATCCGTCTGGGGAATTTCTATGATGCTCTCCGAAATGTCCTTCATCTTCTCGTCTCCCTCCGTGACCACGGATATCAGCTTTCCGCCCCTGGTGTAAACCTCATTGGCATTGGAGAAAGTCTTCTCATATACGCTCGTCTTCGGATTGACTATTACGACGGGCCAGCTGGAATCGATGAGGGCAAGGGGTCCGTGCTTCATCTCACCCGCCGCATAACCCGTAGCATGGATATAGGAAATTTCCTTGAGTTTCAAGGCCCCTTCGAGGGCAGTGGGGTAGTTGATTCCCCTTCCCAGAAACATGAAGTGATTGGACTTATGGTACTTTTCCGCAATATGCTGTATGTGGGCATCCCTGTAAAGAATCGCATTGAGCTTGTAGGGAAGCTGTCTGATTTCCTCTATGTAATGCTTCAATTCGTCGTTATCGACGAAACCCTTCAGATGCCCCAGCTCCAGCGCAAGGAGCAGGAGGATGAAAATCTGGGCAGTGTATGCCTTCGTGGAGGCAACGCCGATCTCCGGACCGGCATTTATGTAAATAACATAATCGCTTTCGCGGGCTATGGAGCTGTCCACCACATTGACTATAGAGAGAACTTCGAGACCCTTGTTCTTGGCGAGCCTCAACCCTTCCAGGGTGTCCATTGTCTCCCCCGACTGGGAGATGGATATGATGAGGGTCCTGTCGTCGATAATCGTCTCCCTGTGATGGAATTCCGAAGAATACACCACCTCCACCGGTACCTTTGCAAACCTCTCTATCAGGTACCTGCCAACGAGACCCGCGTGGAGGGAAGTTCCGGCGGCCTGTATGATAAAGCGGTTCTTGTTGAGGAGAATCTTCCTCAGATTCAAATCCTTGAGAAGCAGGGGTTCACCGTCCCTGATGTACTTCTGAATGTTGTATTCGATCACTTTCGGCTGCTCGTAAATCTCCTTGAGCATGAAGTGGGGATAGGGCCCCTTATCGGCATCCTGGGCATCCCATTCTATTTCCTTTATCTCCTTGGTCTTCTTATTGCCCTGGAAGTCATAAACCGTAAAGCCATCCGGCGTAAGAAACACTATCTCCTCATTGTCCAGAATGACCACCCTCTTGGTATGGGTCAGAATAGCCGGTATATCGGATGCAAGGAGCATCTCCCCCTCACCCACCCCCACTATCAGGGGACTGTCCTTCCTGACACCCACTATCATATCGGGGTAATCAGAATTGAGAATGGCAAGGGCGAATGTCCCCTCCAGTCGATTCACGGTCTTTACTATGGCCCTGAGATAATCCCCCTCTTCCTTCAGGTACTCTTCGAGGAGATGGGCGATAACCTCAGTGTCGGTCTCGGAATCGAACCTGTGTCCCTTCTCCTCAAGCTCCTTCCTGAGCTCAAGATAATTCTCTATTATCCCATTGTGGACGATGGCAATTTTCCCTGACGAATCCACCTGAGGATGGGCATTATTCTCGGTAACTTTTCCATGGGTGGCCCATCGCGTATGACCTATGCCCGCCCTTGCGGGTGGAAGCTGGCGCTCCTCGAGGGTCTTCTTCAGGTCCGCAATCCGGCCTACCTTTCTTACGGTGAAAATCTTATTTTCGTCATCCATCAGGGCGATTCCCGCGGAATCGTAACCCCTGTACTCCAGCCTCTCGAGACCCACCACTATGGTGGATTCCACATCCTTTTTACCTTTTCCAACATATCCTACTATTCCGCACATATTCCCCTCCTCACAGAGAGCTCCTGATTCCAGCTTTCTTCATCCCCGGCAATGCCGGGGGCGGGACTCGAACCCGCACTCCCCTGAGGGAAGCGGATTTTGAATCCGCCGCGTCTGCCAGTTCCGCCACCCCGGCACGCAGAACGCCCTAAATTTTAATGCAGAGAATTAAAATACATACCAGGAGCGGAATCATTCCGGTATCGTGATGCAAACAACTGGAAGGAAAAGTTTTCCATCACCCATATCCATAGTCAGGCCATTGCAACACGAGATCCACCCCTCCCAATTTACACGATTTCACATGAAGTTTTGCGGGCATACGAAGTCTCGCCCTAAGACTGGATCTGGACGAAGCAGAGGCACATGTCAGCTGTTAAGCAAAAGCTCACTACTCGATAGAATTTTTGAGATAGGGCAAAGGACTGATAAAATTGAATCGGGAGGACACTTCTATTATATACTTCAAAAGGGGGACATGGCCCGCTCCATACAGTAAAAGAACCTTCTTCACATCAGGAGGCAATGCTTCTTTCAGATTCCGGACTATTCCAAGATTTCTTTCAAACCAGTTTGAAGCCACAGCAAAAGCAACTTTTCTATTTTCATATTCAAGGCTTATATCAATCATAACCGAATCGTTCAAATTCACCATTGGTTGTGAATTCAACCAGTATAGATAATCTGGAATTGGAAGTTCCTTTGACTTTTTTATATTTTCTGCAAACAGTTTTTCATGATAAAATCCAGATGGTTTGTGATACATAACCTCCCTTATCATTTCAATTGTTATCCATTCGGGATAATCCGGATAGAAATCCACCGCCAGAATTTTTTTGTGATTCAAATATTTTGCAATACGAAATCCAATCTGAACCACCTCATTTCTGCTCGATAAAAATGGAAGATTTTCTTCGTGTTCAAAATTCCTTTTTCCTTCTAAATATTCCAGATATATGGCATTCAACAGGTTTTCTTTTTCACGCAGAACTTCAACAGCAATGATGTCCGGCTCCCATTTTGCAAGATTTTTAGCAAGAAGTTGAATTTCTTTCTGTCTTTTCGGAGAAAGGACATCTTCAATTTCTTGTTCATATACATGTTTGCCTTTCCCTCCATCCATATGGTAAATTCCCAGTATCATTACCTGAATCTGTTCCTCTTTTTTATCAAATGCCTTCATTTTCTTTTTCGATATAAATTTTATAATAAATTTCATTATGATTCAACTTGCACTTAATCGCACCACCTGCCTTCGAAAAATGAAAACTCCCATGTAGAAACCAACTCCATGAATTGATCTTTAAGTCTCCGCTCTCGTCCCCACAGCCTTTCTGACCACCCGCAGTTTGGCGCTACGGGACCTGGGGTTCCTCTTCACTTCTTCCACAGATGGAACAACGGGTTTGCGCGTTATAACTTCGACATCCTCCCTCCTCGAAAACATCTTTACTATCCTGTCCTCGAGGGAGTGGTAGGAGATTACTGCAAGCCTGCCCCCGGGCTTCAGTATATCCAGAGCCTCATTCAGTGCGAATCTCAGGACATCCAGCTCCCTGTTAACCAGAATCCTGAAGGCCTGAAATACTCTCTTTAGAGCCCTGTTCCAGTGCCGGCGCGGAACCGCCATCTCTACAGCCCTGACCAGATCCAGTGTGGTCTCCAGGGGTCTGTTTTCCACAATCCTTCGGGCAATTCTTCGGGAGAATCTTTCTTCGCCATATTCCCATATAATCCGGGCCAGTTCCTCCCGACTCATGGTGTTTATGTAATGGGAGGCGGGATGACCCTGCCGGGGATCGAATCTCATGTCCAGGGGCTCATCCCTCTTAAAGCTGAAGCCCCTGCCTGAGTGCTCCAGCAGGAAGGAGGACAGACCCAGGTCGAGAAAGATGATGTCAACCTTCCCATCCAGACCCATCTCCCGCACTATCCTCCCCATGTCCTCGAAGCCCGCATTGTACAGACGAAAGTTTCCCCCTCCCTCAAGCCTTTTGCGGGCCATTTCGAGACTTTCAGGGGATTTATCGAAACCGATAAGCAGACCGGAAGGGGCAATCCTCTCGAGAAAGGCCTCCGCATGCCCTCCCATCCCCACAGTTCCATCCACAACAACATCCCCCGGGCCGGGGGATGTAAGTTCCATAACTTCCTTCAGAAGGACGGGTATATGAAGTTTATCTGCTTCCAAGCTCGATTATAGCCTTTTTGGCCCTCTTATTGTAGGGATCCAGCTGCAGAACTTCGGACCATGCCCTGATGGCTTCCTCTATTCTGCCCTTCCTTTCCAGCTGGCGAGCCCTCTTTTCCCTCAGGGCCACATTGAGATAAAATTCAGCAGAGGGGTCATCGGGCTTCTGCTTGAGATAGGCTCTGGCTTTCTCTATAAGCCTGTTCAAATCGCCGGAATCATAGAGCCTCTTCAATTCAAGAAGAGAAATGCCTTCTATGGATGATAGCATGGATGCCCTGGATGCAGGTCCCTTTTCCGGGCTACGGGATTTCCCCGGCACATTCAATTCTATTTTGATGGACACATCTTCCGGATTCGGGATAGAAATATCGGGCTCATGTTCCCGGGACTCCTCTGCATAGGAAACCTCCTGAAGCAGACCCTTGCTCTCCAGCTTTATATGGCCCGGCTCCTCGGGGGATGGAAGGTCCAGATTCAGGTTTATTCCATAATCCTGCCCTCCTTCGCTCTCCTCTTTATAATCCTCACTGCTCCCGGCTGAAGCTGTATTATACGCAGCCATATACTTTATCGCCATCCTGCGAAGTTCCTGCGCTTCTTTTTCCAGTCCGGTTTTCTCCAGTTTCTCAGCCACAGCCAGGGCCTGATTTGCCAGACTCAGGCGCTGAACCCGTGCGTATATCCTGTCGAAGGTTTCGCTGTTCCCTATAAGGCCGGAGACCTTCTTCAGCACGATGCGGGCGCTATCCACCTGACCGCGGGAAGTCAACTCCAGAGCCCCCATAACCTTCTGCCACGCCTCCAGATTTGCCTTAACGATCTCATCCAGGTTCCCCACATCTCCGTAACGGCTGGCCTGTTTCAGCTCATGGAGGGACATGTTCAGATATTTAATCTTATCCACCACTTCATCCGAAACGGTGGCTTTGGATGCGTATATCTTGGCACGGCTAACATGCTCGTAGTAGAGGGCATTCTTACGGGATATGTACCAGTATGTGGACACGAATACAGCCACGATGAGGGCCAGAACACCAAATACATAGAGGGGCTTTCTGCTGGAAACATAGAGGGCCTCTTCCGGCTTCTCCTCAGGATTCACGAACAGGACGCGGGTTTTACCCAGACGAATCTCATCCCCGGTATGGAGCTTCTGGGTGCCCTTCAGGACTTTGTTGTTCAGCAGTATGGGATTCTTCGGATTGAGGTCTTCGATATAGTATTCCCCATCCTTTACCGTTATGCGGGCATGGACTCTCGATACATACGGATCGCTGAATCTGTATTCAGCCGTCGGGCTCCTTCCCATGATACCCGATCTGTCGATACTTATGAGCTTGCCGGCATCCCTTCCGGAGAGAACGCGGAAATAGGCTGAACTTTCCGCCCTGACGGAGAATTCCAGCAGGTGGTCATCCACTTCCACCCTATCTCCATCCTGAATTTCGGTTTCACCGCGGAAGTTTCTGCCATTGAGTTGCACGAGGTCATTGGCAATCAGGATCCACTTGCCCTCGATGTTGTAGATCACCATATGGCGGGGTGCGAGGCCGGGAATGATCAGGTCGTTGTCCTCTGAGCTCCCTATGGAAAACCTGGATTTTTTTACCTCCAATTCCCTATTTCCATCCAATCTTATCCTCAAATACTTCATGGCAATTAATTTTAAAGGCCGGAGGACCGGAATTTCCACTCCACGAGCGAACATTTTCGAAACAATCAGCATTTTAGGGCACCCACACACAGGTTCAAGTAATTATATTTCATTTCCTTATAGCCAATAACTTGCAATAAACTGCAATGAACACCTTGCTCCGAACCGGTACATCGAATCGAAAGAGAGTTCTTCAGACATCCCATTTAAAATCAACGACTTATATAACAAAGAATTACAATCCCAAAATGCGGAAATCGGAGAAAATAGGGCGGGCGCATTCTCCAGAAGCCGGCTCTTCCCGGATAAAAGGCTTTATAATTTTGAGGCTTTCGCAGGTGCCCCGGTAGCTCAATCGGTAGAGCGGCGGGCTGTTAACCCGTAGGCTGCAGGTTCGAGTCCTGCCCGGGGCGTTTCCATTATAATTTCCCCATGAAGAAATCCCGCATCGATTTCGGTCTTTTCATCATAAGGTTTTTGAGTGGATTCCTGCTGTTTTATCTCCATGGACTGAAGAAACTGCAAAATCCACAGGGTTTCGTCGGATTTATAGAATCCAGCTTTTCTTTTCTTCCCTTTCCGGAGCTCTTTGCCTGGATGTCCATAATCACAGAGAGTCTCGTGGCTGTATTCTTCGCTCTGGGATTGTTTACGAGATTCTCGGCCATACTTCTTACGGTCAACTTCCTCTTCATCCTTTACTACCACATTCAGATTGCCGGTGATCCTCTAAAATCCTTCGAACTGGTCCTGCTGTACTTTGCAATATTCCTGGCATTTTCCATAATAGGCACAACGGGGTATTCCCTCGATAGAAACATTCTGAAGAAAGGCTAAGTTGAGATTCCTGCGAAAGTTCATCTCCTTCTCCACAGGAGTCCTGATCAGCAGGACAACGGGACTTCTCAGAGAAGTATTCGTGGCATATATGCTCGGTGGGAGTGGAAAGGCGGACGCCTTTTATGTGGCATTTCGCATTCCCTCCCTCTTCCGGGACATCCTGGGGGACCAGACCTTCAATAATGCATTCATCCCGGCATATACAGAATCCGGAGAGAGCAGGCAATTCCTCTGGGCGGTATTCATACAGTTCATGTCCATCGTCGTTTCCATCGTTATACTGGGAACTCTCCTGGCTCCCCTCTTGGTGGGCATAGTGGCTCCCGGCTTCCTGAAGGATCCCGAGAGATTCCATCTTACAGTACAGATGACGCGCATCACCTTTCCATCCCTCCTCTTCTTCTCCCTCTCGGCCCTTTTCATGGCAATCCTGAATGTAAGGGGAAAATTCTTTATATCCGCCGTGTCTCCTGCAGTCATCAACATATCGATCATATCCATGCCCTTCCTCCTCCCGGTGCATGAAAAGGCCGTTGCACTGGCATGGGGACTGCTCGCCGGTGTGGTGCTCCAGTCCATTTTCCTCTTCTCGTTCGTCAGAACTCTCCCCTCCAGCCCAGATTTCAGACACCCCTCTCTGAAGACCTTCTGGAGACTTATAATCCCCGTCCTGGTATCCTACAGTTTTACAGAGATCAACATGTTCTTCGGCACCCTCATCGCGTCCTTCTTCGGGAGAGGATCCATAGCATACCTGAACTATGGATTCAGGTTGTTTCACCTTCCGGTCGCCCTCGTGGGAGTGGCCATGTCCATCGTGGCCCTCACGGATTTTTCCAGAATACATGCAGAGGGCAGATCAGCAGTGGCTCACCTGAAGAAAACCCTCCTGCTCAGCGCCTCCATAACCATTCCCACAGCAATATTCATGCTTATACTTGCAGAGCCCATCGTTAAAATCGTCTATCAGAGGGGGCACTTCTCCCCCGAAGATGTGGGAATCACGGCAAAAGTGCTCAGCATATACCTGCTGAGCCTCCCTCTGGTGAACCTGTCCAAATTGATGACAAGCTATGTGTTCTCGGCAAAGGATACCCGAACAGCCAACATATCCTTTGCCATAGGCACGCTGGGGGACATATCCACCGCCGTAATTCTCGGACCCTTCATCGGATTTTATGCAGTTGCCTGGGGCCATGTGGTGGGAAGCACCATGCGGGTCCTCTTCTTGGCATTCAGAATATTCAAGAATCAATGAACCTTGCGCAGTATATCCTCAAGAATATCCCCCTCAATGGACTCAGATGCCGTATCCGAAACAGGCGGGGAGGTGTGTATATTGCAGTGCTCGGTGGGTTCCCTTCCTGCTCTGAACACCTCCTGATATGTTTTGGGACAGTATGGAGTGGGCAGTTTGCCCGATTCCTTACACACCTCCACGAATACCACACCCCTGGGAACCGGAAAGTCTTTCGGAATGCTATCCCTGTATATTTCCTTCATGAATGATGCCCAGATGGGAAGGGCAACCTTTGCCCCCGTTGCTCCATGGAATATGGTCCTCACGCTATCGTACCCCACCCACACACCGGCAACGATGTCCGGGGTGAACCCTATGAACCATGCGTCCCTGTACTCGTCCGTCGTCCCGGTCTTACCCGCGGCAGGATGGAAGAATTTGTAAACCCTGCGGGCATCTATGGCCGTTCCTCCGTCCACCACGCTCTTCATCATGCTTATAGTTATGTAGGCTGTTACGGAATCGAGCACCAGTATCCTCCTGGGCGCATTCTCCTCCAGGATTATGCCATTGGCATCCTCCACCCGGGTGATGAAAAGGGGCCTCTTCCTGTATCCATAGGAGGCAATCGTGCTGTACGCGTTGACCATCTCGATGAGGCGCACCTCTATGGCACCCAGGGCAACCGAATAGTAAGGGGGGACTTCCTCCTCTATTCCGAGGCGCATGGCCATCTCGGATGCAGCCTGAGGTCCAATATCCATGAGCAGTCTTATGGTTGCAAGGTTTTTGGATAGGGCAAGGGCCTTCCTCAGGGTTATGGCCCCGAGATATTCGTTATCGTAATTGGAGGGGGTCCACTTCTTGTTTTTAGATGTGGGGTCCTCAACAGAAATAGGAAGGTCATACACGATGTCGGCGGGGCTATAGCCCCTTTCTATGGCCGCGGCGTATGTAAAAGGTTTGAAGGCAGAGCCCGCCTGCCTGTAAGCCTGAGTTGCCCTGTTGAACTGGCTGTGGAAGTAGTTCCTCCCTCCCACCATGGCGAGAATCTCACCGGTTCTGTTGTCCATAACCACCATGGCGGCCTGAAGGTATTGGGGCGGCTTTCCGCTTCTGGGATCGTAATCCTTATACTTGGGCTTCGTGGGGTATCTGCGGTCGTAAAGATTCAGGAAGCTATCCACGAGGGTATTGGCAAGCTTCTGCATCCGGATGTCCAGGGTGGTGTAAATCTTTCCTCCCCCTTTGTACAGGAAGTCTTCCCCGTATCGCTCTATGATGTACTTTCGAACCTCATCCATGAAGTAGGGGGCCACCCCCCCGTACCTCAGCGCCGCTCTCGTTATAACGATTTCGGGTCTGTAGTCCTTCCACTTTTCGTACTCCTCCCGGGAAATCACCCCCTGGTCCCGCATGACCTTCAGGACAAAATTGGCCCTCTCGAGGGATGCATTATAATTCTTCAGGGGGGAGTATCGGGATGGATACTTGGGGATGCCCGCAAGCATGGCCACTTCTTTGGGATTGAGCTCCCGTGCACTCTTTCCAAAGTAATACTGGGCGGCACTCTCGATTCCGTATATGTTTCCTCCCATGTTGACCTGATTTATGTACCTCTCGAGTATCTCCTCTTTACTGAATGCCCTTTCTATCTTAACAGCGAGAATGGCTTCTTTGATCTTCCTCTTGAAAGTCCTTTCGTGGGTCAGAAACATGTTCCGGGCCAGTTGCTGGGTTATGGTGCTGGCCCCCTCCCTTATGCGCCCCGCCAGGAGATTCTTCACCATGGCCTTGAGGATCCTGTCCGGGTCAATTCCCCAGTGGCTGTAGAACTTTCTGTCCTCCAGTGCAACGAATGTGTTATAGACATAGGGGGGCAGGTCCTTCAAACGAACAGGGGTCCTCCTCTCCTCGTGGAATTCGTATATGAGTTTCCCGTTCCTGTCATAAACTTTGGTGGAAACAGGGGCCCTGTAGCGCTCTATCTCATCCAGAGAGGGCAGGTCCCGGGACAGGTAGATAATAACGGGAACGGACAGGAGGATGATTACCAGATATGTTATGAATGCCCACTTTATTCCCCAGAGCAATCCCTTCCAGTCGATCCTCATGCTGATGGAAAAGTTTAACGCCCGGGCCGTCTTATGTGCCCATCGATTCTGAATCCACGCACCGGTGAGGAATGTAATATTTACCGGAAATCGTGGATATCGAACGAATTACCTGCAAATACGAAGAGGGGAGCCATGGAACTGCTGTAAACCGAACCTGCTGTACTGCCCATCATCGGAAAAAGGGGACATATCCTCAAGATTGTGTAAGAAACTTTACTCTTTTAAGCAGATGGAGTTCACAGGGGGCATAGTTAAAGGCCGGCAGGGCTTTGGGCCAGCGGG
>JALSOK010000002.1 GCA_026986535.1 Caldifarciminota bacterium | reverse complement strand
ATTGTGCTTTTCGTCCACGATGAAGTAGAGCTGTCCATCGTAATCCCTGAGTTTCTTCTCTTTAAGGAGCTTCAATTCGATCTTATCCACAGCCCTGAGGAGTCCGGGCTCCTGCAGTAGTTTAAAGAGCCTCTTGTTCTTCGGATCCCCCCTCCTGACCTGCAGTAATCTGAGGGCGGCCTTTTCGATTTCTCCCTTCGCCAGGTGCTCTTCAGCCTCTTTGAGGAACTGCCTTATGAGCTCCTTCTGCTTTGCCACCATCTGGGCGACTGCGGGCTTCACTTCGTAGAAGTGCTCCACGCTGGAGTGCTCCACGGGTCCGGATATGATGAGGGGGGTTCTGGCTTCGTCTATGAGGATGGAGTCCACTTCGTCCACTATTGCGTAGTAGTGGGCCCTCTGCACCATCTCGGCCTCCGAGAAGGCCATGTGGTCCCTCAGGTAATCGAATCCGAATTCGTTGTTGGTTCCATAAGTTATGTCGGCATTATAAACATCCTTTCTGTTGTTGGTTATCACTATCTGGGGCCTGCCTTCTTCGTTCATCACAATAAGCTGGTCATTCCTGTCGCTCTGTATGGCACCCACCGTAAGGCCCAGCCTCAGGTATATGGGGGCCATCCACTGGGCATCCCTGCGGGCAAGGTAGTCGTTTACAGTGACGATGTGGACGCTTCCGCGGGGCTGTCCGTTTACGATGAATCTGCTGTTCCCTTTGAGCCCTCTGGCTCTGGAGATGAGGGCGTGCATGTAGGCGGGGAGGGTGGCGACCAGGGTTTTACCCTCTCCTGTCTTCATCTCGGCGATTTTCCCCTGATACAGGACGATTCCCCCTATGAGCTGGACATCGTAGTGGACCATGTCCCATACGGTCTTATTGCCTGTAACAGTATATTCGTATTTTTCTTCCGCAAGCCGGCGGGCCACCTCTTTGACCAGGGCGAAGGCCTCCGGCAGGATGCTGTCCGGAGATTCTCCATCGGCGAGGCGCTTTACGAATTCCTCCGTCTTTCTGGGTATATCTTCGTCCTTAAGCGAGCGGTAAGACTCGTAGATTCTGTTTATTTTCTCCACGAGGGGCCACAGTTTCTTCAGCTCCCTCTCGTTCCTGCTCCCTATAATCCTGTCCGTGATGAATTTCAGCATAGATGTTTACTAAGTTTAATGCTTTTTAATGCGGCGATTTGGTGAGGACCCACACAAATGGGGAATCCGTTGTGGTACATGGGAGGTTCGAAATGCCTGTACGATGGCATCTCTCTTCTGCCGATTCGCCCGGCGCCTAAGGAATCTGATAAATTGAGGCAGGAACCTTTTCCGATTCCCTCTATCCCCCTATTCCATCCGACATGGTCTTTCAAATTGGATTTCAGTTTCTTATCCGGAGGGCGTTCTTCCCATGGGCCCGCGGTGCGGATTTTTCGATAAACTTCTTTCGCAAACAGGAGGATGAAATATGAGACCCCTCATCGTAAAGGTGAACGACGAGAGGTACATAACAGATGAGGAGAGGGGATATGTGTTCCTCTCCCCCGCTGAGGCCAGGTACGACCCCTCCAGGCAGATGGTGGAGGAACTGTCCCGCGTCAGTGCTATGGGAACTCCCAGGGCCACATCTACCCTTTCGACCCATAAAGGAATATGGAGCGATAACGACGGAGATGATACTGACATGTGAGATGACTCCGGGGCTCTGTCCCCGGCTGTGGTGGAGGATATGCTCCTCGTAATAACCAATAAGTACGACCCCCATGTGGATCTCGTAATGGCCCGCATGTACGATGAGGGGCTGGGGGACAGGGTGGTCCGCCTGAATACCGAGGATTTCATTTTCAAAACCCGTTATGCTTTCGATGGAAGGGAGTTCTGCGTGAGCATACTGGATTCGGGGAGGCATTTGTGCAGCAGTCAGGTGAGGGCAGTGTGGTACAGGCGTCCGGTTCCCATCCTGTACAGAAAGCCTCCGGATGAGGGGGTCGATGAGTATATAAGGAAGGAGCTGGAAACCGTCCTGTGGGGCATGTACTACACCATGAGGGATGCCCTGTGGATCAACGACCCCGTTAAGAACAGGATTGCTTCCAACAAGATTCTCCAGATGAGGGTGGCGAAGGAGATCGGATTCCGGGTGCCCCGCACCCTGATAACCAACGATCCCCGCGCAGTCGAAAGGCACTTCTCCCGCAATTCCCCCCTTGCCCTCAAGTCCATATCGACGGCATCCCTGTACGACTCCAGAAGGAAGGACTATATTCCCCTCTTCACCCGCAGGGTTTCGAGGGAATATGTGCTCGATAATGGGGAGTCGGTCAGCAATTACGGGATTTTTCTGCAGGAATTTGTAGAGAAGGAGTACGATATCAGGGTGGTGGTGCTGGGGAGGGAGGTTTTTGCTTTTGCCATCTATTCCGCAGAGAGAGAGGAGACCAGAGAGGATTTCAGGGTCCTCAATCCCTCCATTCTGAAGCACGAATTGATTCAACTACCCCCCGGGGTGGAGGAGAAGGTCAGGAGGTTCGTCGGAGCCTTCGAACTGATATTTTCTTCCATGGACCTGATTCTGTCGGTGGATGGGGAGTACTACTTCATAGAGAACAACCCCAATGGCCAGTGGCTGTGGCTTCAGGAGTTGACGGGTGTGGACCTCATCGGTCCATTCCTCAATCTGTTCCGGAATGTAATCTGATGTCCCCTGCGTCCATCCAGGGCTCATCGGTGGGGTGCGCGAGAATCTTCCTGCCTTCTCCTATTGCCCTCCTCACCCCCTCCACCAGGCTTCCCCTTTCGGGCAGGTACTTCAAGAACTGTTTCCTGAAGACGCTTATCCCCGTGTAGGTGAGTCCCTTACCCTTTTCGAATCCGCAGATGCTGTCCCCCTTTACGAGGACACTGTTGGCATGTCCGTCCACCAGAATCATCAGTCCCAGGGCATCGCTGTCCATGAGTTTTCTCACGGCTCCGGATATGTTTATCCGGTGGACTATGTCGCTGTTGTGGACGATGAACACAGGGCCCACCATCTCCCCGAACTGCTTTATGCCCCCTCCCGTCCCGAGAAGGACCCTTTCCCTCGAAAGGACTACTTCCATCCCGAATGTCCCCTCCAGGAAGGATTTGATCCTGTCCGAAAGCCAGAAGGCGTTTATCAGAAATCTGCTTACTCCGGCTGCCATGAGGACCTCCATTGCGTGGAGTATGAGGGGCTTTCCCCCGAATCTTATGAGGGGTTTCGGCCTCCTCAGGGTGAGGGGCCTCAGGCGGCGCCCGTATCCCGCCGCAAGGATAATAGCGTCCAGCTTCTTCATCCTTTGAATTCCACTTTGGTCTCTAAATTGCCCAGGGGTGATTCCATAAGTATCCTGCTTCCCGGATGCAGGACTATACTCCAGTCCATGTCCACGCTTACGAAGTCCTGGGGGTAGAGGAGGAAGTACTTCCCTACCCTTCTGTGGATCGCAGGTGGATCGAGGGGGAGGGTCCTGGAATCTATGATGTCGAACCTGCCTTCCTCTTCTATCGTTATCCGGTAGGAAATGGGTTCGTAGGGGTCTGTATTCATGAATTCCGTCATGATGTAGAAGGTGTCCATGGCGAAGTCCCTGACATCTCTGTAGTGCCTCAGGGTTATGTTCAGCGCCAGCCCCCATGCGAATACGGGTTTCTCCTCATCCCCCGCAACGATGTAGATGGACGGTGTTGCGATTAACTCCTTTATCCCTTTCTCGGGAATCAGGATGGGAGCGTAGGGATTTATGGTGGATGTGGTGGGTTTGATGTATCGGAAATCGTGAGATATGATCTTCCCCGGCTTAAGGGGGGCGAGCATGAAATCCCTTTTGTACATGATGAGCCTGTCGGTGGGCCTCATGTGCAATACAGAGGAGCCATCCACTATGCGCAGGAATCCGGCGTCCTCTTCCTCCCTGAAGACGAACTTCCAGTCCCGCCTGTATTTGATCCTTCCTACGAGCACGGCGAAAGTTTAATCTTCAGGATTTCTTCAATGTTTTCAGAAATTCCAGAAGCTCGTAGGGAAAGACGAATTTCGTGGAATCGGAAGAGGCGATCTTTTCGAGGGACTCTATGTATAGTACCGTAAGAGCATTATCTTCCAGACTTCTGGCTGCTTCCCGGAGTTTCTCCAGGTATATTGCATACCCTTCTGCTTTTCGGATCATAGCTTCTTTTTCTCCCTCTGCCCGGAGAATGGCGGCCTGCTTTTCCCCCTCAGCTTCTGCAATCATTGCTCTGCGCTCTCTCTCCGCGGCCATCTGCATGGTCATGGCATCCAGGACATTTTTCGGTGGAGTGATTTCCCGTATTTCTACGGAAGACACTTTTACTCCCCACCTTTCCGTCACCTCATCGAGTTTTGCCTGCAATGTAGCGTTTATCTCTTCCCTTTTGGACAGCACATCGTCCAGGGTTATATTTCCTATTACAGCCCTCAGGGTAGTTGTGGCCAGGTTTATGGTAGCCTGTTCGTAGTCGTTGACATTCACCACCGCGGATATGGGGTCTATGACCCTGTAATAAACGATGAAATCAATATCTATAGGGGCGTTATCCTTGGTTATGCAGGTCTGCCTGGGGATCTCCAGTAATTTTTCCCTTATGTCTATCCATATAGGTCTGTCTATGATGGGTATGATGAATACCACTCCGGGGCCTTTGGTTCTCTTCAGGGCTTTCCCCAGCCTTAGAACCACTATCCTCTTATACTCCGGCACTATTTTTATACCCTTGTAAATCAAAAATACGACCGCTATGGTAAGCAGCAGTATGGATATGCTCATGATTTACCTCCTTTTATTTCACCTCCTGACCTGTGCCGAAGTCCAGGTATTCCTGCAGAATGATGCCTGCCGAATAGTGATCTATTGGTCCATCCCTCCCGAATCGCTCCTCCACCAATTTGCTCGTGAATCTTTCGTCCTTCAGTATCACTTTCACGCCGAACCTTTCCTTTACGATGCGGGCCACTTTTCTTATTTCGTCTGCCATCTCCAGCTCCTTCCCCGAGAGGGATATGGGCAGTCCGAAGACCACCGTATCCACCCCCTTTTCCCTTATGAGTTTTTCCACCTCTTCCATGAACTTCTGCCTCTTTACCACCGCGTGGGGAAGGGCTATCTTCCTCCGGCTGTCGCTTATGGCCAGCCCCACCCTCTTCCTGCCGAAATCCACGCCCAGAGCCCTGCCCATCGGAGAAAGTATAAAGCGGAATGGCAATAAAATTTATCAGTTGCGCAGGATCCTGAATGCTCTGGAGGAGTGCGGAATCAGGTATGTGGTTGTGGGGGGAGTGGCAATGGTATTGCACGGGATTCCGAGAACCACAGTTGACCTGGACCTGATGCTGGATCTCAATGAGGAAAACCTCAGGAAATTTCTCCGGTGTATGATTGCCCTGGGCCTGGAGTTTAAACAGCCTGTAAGGGAAGAGGATGTTCTGGATTTGCGCTGGAGGGAGCAGGTCGTAAGGGAGAAGAAGGCTCTGGTTCTGACCCTCTACAATCCGGAGAATCCTCTGGAGGAAGTGGATTTCTTTATAAAAAACCCTCTGGACTTCGAGGGGGTCTATAAACGGAGCAAGGTTATGAAGGGCGAAGATCTGAAGGTCAGGGTTGCACATCCACAGGACCTTATAAAAATGAAGGAGATGGCCGGAAGGGAAGGGGACCTGGCGGATATCGAAATCCTCAGGAGGATGATGGATGAAGGAAAGATTTAAAGGAAAGAGACCTGTGTGGGGTTTTTCGGAGGAGGGGCTGGAGAGGTTCAGGAAACTTCCTCTGAGCCAGAGGATTGGGTTCGTGGAGGAAATCATCCTGCTCAAGCACGAACTGGGTATCCTGGAGAGGGAGAGGGAAAATAAAAGCAGATGGTGGATGAGAAATCGCAGTGGGGATTAATCCTCTGCCCCGAACTCTTTCAGGATTTTACAGATCTCCACCAGTTTCCTCTCGCACGCCCACTGGCCCGGGCTCAGGCCATACCAGTCTTTGATGTGGGGGTCTGCACCGAATTCGAGCAGTATTTTCACAGTTTTCAGACTTCCCGAGGAGACTGCCAGATGCAGGGGTGTGACCCTGTTGTCGGCCCGGGCGTTGGGGTCTGCCCCTGCCTTCAGGAGTTCCATTACCACGCCGTGAAAGCCTCTGTCGGCGGCGAAGTGGAGGGGGGTGTATCCGTGCAGATTGGCCGCATCGGGCGAGGCTCCATGCTCCAGCAGAAATTTCACCATCCCGATGTGCCCGTGCCACGAGGCCAGATGAAGGGGGGTTTCTCTCCTGTAGTCCCTGATGTCCACTTTTGCCCCGTACTTCACCAGGAGGCGCGCAATCCTTAAGTTTCCTGAAATGGCCGCATAGTGCAGGGCCCTGCGGGTGGTCCGGTCCCGGCTGTTGGGATTGTAGCCCCTCCTGAGCAATCTTTCCACCTTTGCCGCATCCCCCCTTATGACAGCATCTATCAGGGGATTGGAGAGGAGAATCAGCGCAACCATTCGCTCTTTATCAGGGGGCTGGTGGCCAGAATCGTACCCGTGCTGTCCTTCACCTGAAAGTAAAGGAGTCCATCTTTCTCCAGAAGTTCCACCCTTCGGGGCCGGTCATCTCCCCTCCAGAGGGCTGTGAAGTTCCTGCGGAACTGGCCGTTGTTCCTGCCGTTCAGATTGATGAGCACCACTGTATTTACGGGCTCATTCATCCAGGGCCATCTTTCCCTTATGTATGCGAAGCCCAGATTCTTCCCGTGGATTTCGCTTATCTTTACATCCCAGTTGTGGAACTGGAGCCCCTCCACCTTCAGGGGCGAGAACCAGGACTTTATAAGCCATCCCCCGTTCATAAGCCGGGCATCCATAACCGTTCTGTATATGCGGAGCTGGAAGTCCAGCAGACCGGGCCCGTCGTAGTTGATTAGATTCGTATCCCGGCTGTATTCCCCGAACATGTCGGCGGAGAATGCGGGAAATATGGAATCTGCCACCCCTATGACCTCGAACCCATCTGGATCGCTCTGCGGCAGGTCCTCTTTCCACCTCCTGTTGGCGAGCAGGGTGGAGTCTATCTTCGGCATCCAGAACATGTACTTCTGTATTCCGAGGTCGTACATGGAGTTGAGCTGTTCGGTGATGTACCTGACTATGCCCATGGAGTCGGGAACCTTCCATCCGAATGCCTGAAGCCACACTCTGGTCCTCTCTTCGGGTACCCCGAAGGACAGCATATTGAGCATGGTCTGATACGGGGCCTGATACGGATCGTAGAGGATTCCCCAGTAGTGGGAGGGGTATGCCATGGGGGAGAGAATATCGGCGATTTTCAGGAGTTCGTAGATGTCCTGTCCTATGATGTCGTTCCACCCCTTTATGCGCATGGGAATCCTGCCGAATATGTCCAGGGACACGGGAATGGAATCGGGGACCACCGCCACTATGTTCCTCAGAGACCGCAGGAGCCTCTTTCTCCTCTGACTTATTGACACCCCAACGGAGGCATCTTCCCACCTGACATAATCCAGCTGGACTTCATCCACATGGGGCACAATGGCCCTTATTACCGACCTGTTGTACTCTTCCACAGTTTCATTTCCCGGGAAGACCCAGACCTCGTATCCCTCCCCGATGACTTCTTTGAGAGGAGGGTCTTTGAATATCACCACCCTTCCGATTACATAGAGCCCCTGACTTCTGAAGTAGTCGGCAAGGGGCCTGAGGTCGTATTTGAATGCATGGGTCTTTCTGGCCAGCGGATGGTCGAAGGGGGTTCCCACTTCCCCATAGACGGTTTTGAAGTCCAGTATAACGCAATCGAAACCGGAGTCCTTCAGCTTATTTGCCATCTGCCTGTATGTCCCATTCCTGTGCATCTCTATGGAGCGGGAAAATCCTATGTGGAAACCGCTGTGGCATCCATAGGAAGACACTATTAAAAACAGCATGGGGAAATTTTATGGGAGCGGCATTATGTTAAATTTAACAGCCAGATCGAACCGGGAGTTTATACCAGACCCTTGGAATAACCCTCCGGGGGGCCTTTAAAATTCTGTTAAAGTTTGAGTGAACCTTAACAGGAGGTTGAGATATGATAGCATTGCTGTGGATAGTGAGTGCCCAGAGCGATACCTCCATGACCATTTATCTCAAAGAAGTGGAGGTGAGCGCCAAAGCCCTTCCGCTTTCCCAGAGCGTAAACCTCACCCGCATTGAGAAGAATGCTCTGGATGTGGGAAACCTTTCTCTGATTAAGAAGGGACCTTTCTCCCCCGACCTGTACTATGAGGGTTTCAAGAAGTTCGATATACAGGTTTCGGTGGAGGGAGAGAGGGTCTATAACACATGTCCCAATCGTATGGACGGCGGTGTCATGAGGTACTTCTCCCTGCACTACAACAACCTCATCGTATCCGGTTCCGCCGCCAACCTCCAGGCCGGAATTGGCGGCATCGCCTATGTTACCAGAAAGCCCCCCACCGGGGACTTCACATTCGAGGCTCTGGAGAATCTCGGAATTCAGAGCAGTAATCCCAATGGCCTGTCCAATCAGACATCCTTCACCCTTTCCGCAAAGAATCAGAGGCTGTCTTTTACATATCTGCATCAGAACGACTACACCTTTGGAGCCAATACCGATGACCTTCCGGACAACTTCCTGGATAGATACAACTACCTTTACGACACGACTCTAACGGAGAAGGGCCTGGGCAAGGATATAAACCTGGGGAAAACCCTCTCGAAGTATATGCTCCTTTCCTATACGGGAGAATTTGGAAAGTATCAGTTCAATGTGGATCTGACCAATGCCGGTCCCGTCCTCTTCCCCTATCTGATGATGGATGAGATCTTTACGAAGGGATTCGATGCCTCCCTCAAGCATGCGGATTTTGGAAAGGTCTATTTCACCTATACCCATCACTACATGAGCAACATCTTCAGGGGCAAGCCCATGTACATGGCCACGGACGCCAAGAAGAAGGTTCTGGGTTATGTGGCATCTTTAGAGGGTCTCGACATCGATTTCGTTTACAGGAACTGGGACACCAAGACCAGAACGATAATGGGAACCATGGTCGATACGACGGTGAACACCATAGACAATTACAACAACCTGCGCCTTACCGGTGCATATAGGACCGACCTCGGCTTTGCCAGATTCAACACCAAGATAGGGGTGAGCCTCGAGAAGGCCGGACACAACGGCATCCCTGTTCAGAATCTGGATTATGTGGCAGGTCTCGATATAAGCAGGCCGCTGAACACCCCTCTGGGTATTGTGAGCGTATTTGCCGAGCTGGCCACCGACATACCCGATCCCAAGTACAGGTACTTCTATCTGGAGACCCCCTGGATGAGGAAGAACGACACCCTCTTCTGCAAGAAGATTATAACAGGCAATCCCAACCTGAAGTCCCAGAAGAGGATAGTGCTGGGAGCCACCGGTGCCCTCTTCGACCTCAAGCTGAACTATGTGGCCGACTATCCTTATTACTACGGGTACATGACCGTAGAGAATATAAGCGGAAATACCTACATGACCAAGTACTATGAGTACAGGAACATCAATGCTTTTATCGGAACCTTCTCCCTCAAGTATGACTACAGGAACCTGCTGGGCTTCAGGCTCGCCTACTCCTACGGATGGAACACCACAAATAAGAAACCTCTACCCGAAATCATGCCCCTGAGGGTTCAGCTGTATGCTAAAACCCCTGAGTGGAATCACCTGAGCGCCAAAATCTCCTATCTATACACCATGGGCAAGGATTCCACCATGATAGACCCCGCTCTGGAAATTACCAGCCCCTCCTACAACAAGGTGGACTTCGAGATCAAGTACACTAAGGAGAAGTTCGATGTGGCCCTCGGAGTGGAGAACCTCCTGAATGTCTTCTACTATGAGCCCTTAAACTATGTAAGGGATCCCTTCATGGCTCCCAAGAACAAGATTGTTCCTGTCTATGAGAAGGGCAGGAACTTCTATCTGAACTTCTATTACAAGAGCTTCTGATGGGTATCTGGGGGGGCTTCGCCCCCTTTAAAATTTTTTCAAATTCGTGAAGCGGATTGGTGATCGCATCTTCAAATCGGTGGCTTTCCTGTCCGCTCTTCTTGTCGTCCTGCTGGTTGTAATCATAGGTGTTCTGCTGTATATGGAGTCCAGGGCCGCAATGGACCGCTTCGGATTCCTCGGATTCATCTTTCGGGATGTATGGAATCCGGTGGAGGATGAGTTTGGCGGTCTGTTTGCAGTGGTGGGCACCCTCCTGTCCTCTGCAATAGCCATCGTTATAGCTACACCGGTGAGCATCGGTGTGGCCATATTCATAACCGAACTGTCGCCTTCCTCCCTAAGGGGTCTTTTATCGGCCATTATAGAGCTCCTCGCGGCCATACCCAGCATTATATACGGAATGTGGGGGCTGTTCGTTCTGGCCCCCATACTCAGACACAGCGTGGAGCCCTGGATGATAGAGCACTTTGGTTTCATACCATTTCTGGGGGGAAAGCCGTACGGTATAGGCCTTCTAAACGCCGGGATAGTCCTTTCGATCATGATTATCCCCTACATTTCCTCCATAGTGAGGGAGGTCTTTTCCCTGGTCCCCGATGTTATGAAGGAGGCCGCCTATGCTGTGGGAGCGACGAGGTGGGAGGTGGTCCGCAATGTGGTCATACCGTACACAAGGTCGGGGATTATGGCGGGAGTGATACTTGGACTGGGAAGGGCCCTCGGTGAGACCATGGCCGTGACCTTCGTGATAGGAAATGCATACAGGATACCCTCCACCATATACGAGCCCTCCATAACCATTGCCTCCTCGCTGGCCAATGAGTTCACCGAAGCCACCAGTACCCTGCACCTTTCGAGCCTGTTTTTCCTCGCCTTCGTTCTGTTTCTCATTACTTTCGTGGTCATGAGCCTCGGAAGGCTCATAATAATGAGGATGCAGAGGCATGGGGTATAGAAAGTTTAAAAATGCTGTAATGATGACCCTTTCTTCTATGTCAGCCCTCGTAAGCATCTTCTTTCTCCTCTGGATACTGAAGGACCTTGTGGTCCGGGGAATTGCAGCCATCAACTGGGATTTCTTCACCCATCTTCCCGCTCCTCCGGGAGAGGAGGGGGGAGGTATAAGGCATGCCATATACGGAACTCTCGTTATCACTGCTATGGCTTCCGCCATTGCCATACCCGTAGGACTGCTTGCCGGTACATACCTGAGCGAATATGCCCGGCACGGCAGATTCGGGCTCGTGGTCAGGTTCCTGTCCGATATTCTGCTCTCTGTTCCCTCCATCATCGTCGGTACCTTTGTCTATGCCATCATGGTCAGACCAATGGGAACCTTTTCCGCTCTCTCCGGTGCTGTAGCCCTTGCCATAATCATGATTCCCGTAATACTCAAGACAACGGATGAGGTCCTCCGGCTCGTTCCGGATGTGGTCAGGGAGGCCGCCTATGCCCTTGGGGCTCCCAGATGGGTTGTAATAACGAAAGTGGTTTACAGGGGAGCTATAACGGGCATCATGACCGGAATAATTCTCGCAGTTGCCCGGATCATAGGGGAAACTGCTCCTCTCCTGTTCACATCCTTTTCCAACAACTTCTGGGAAACGAATATACTCAGGCCCATGGCCACCATGACGGTGGTCATATTCAACTATGCCATGAGCCCCTATGAGAACTGGCAGAGTATAGCATGGGGAGCCAGCTTCGTTCTGACGGTTTTCGTTCTGGTTCTGAACCTTCTTGGCAGATTCCTTTTCAGGGGGAGAAAATATGGATAAGTATATCGCCAGGGTGATGGATCCGGTAAAGGTGGAAATCCGTCATCTCAATTTTTATTACGGGAAGTTTCATGCCCTCAAAGACATAAATTTACAGATAGCGGAGAAGAGGGTGACTGCCCTCATTGGACCTTCTGGATGCGGTAAGACCACCCTACTGCGGACCATAAACAGGATGCACGATCTGTATCCGGGAAACAGGTACGAAGGGGAGATACTTCTGGATGGGAAGAATATTCTGGACCGGAAAACCGATCTTATGGAGCTCAGGCAGAGGGTGGGGATGGTCTTTCAGAAGCCGACCCCCTTCAATGCCTCCATATTCGACAATGTAGCGTTTGGATTGCGCCTGAAGGGCATAAGGGACAGGAGAGAGCTGGAAGCGAGGGTGGAGAGGGCTCTGCGGGATGCGGCCCTCTGGGACGAAGTAAAGGATAAACTTAAAGAAAATGCTTTATCACTCTCCGGCGGACAGCAGCAGCGCCTTTCCATCGCCCGTGCCATAGCTGTGGAGCCGGAGGTCCTTCTGTTCGATGAGCCCACATCTGCTCTGGACCCGGTTTCCACTGCAAAAATAGAGGAACTGATAAGGAGCCTTGGACGGACCATGACAGTGGTCATCGTAACCCACAATATGCAGCAGGCCGCAAGGGTTTCCGATTATACGGCTTTTATGTACTTCGGGGAGATTATAGAGTTCAACTCAACCGATATAATTTTCACCAGACCGAAGATTAAGCTGACGGAGGATTACATAACCGGGAGGTTCGGATGACCAGAAGAAGTCTGGAGGAGGAGCTGAAAGCCCTGATGGGAGAAATAGAGAAGGAATTCTCCATCGTTCTGGAGATGCTGGACAGGGCGAGGGACCTGATCGAAAATCACACAGATGAGGCTTACGAAGTGATCATGGATATGGAGGATACCATAAACAGGATGGAGGTGGACATCGAATCCCATGCTGTAAAACTCCTTGCTCTCTATCAGCCTGAGGCGGGGGACCTCAGGACCATAATCACTGCAATAAAGGTCAATAACGATCTGGAGAGGGCGGCGGACCATGTGGAGAACATAGCCCGGGATGTTCATCTCATGAAGAGGGATGGAGGAAACATGATAGTGGATGTTTCGGAAATTTACGAAAAGACCAGAAAGAATTTTCAGGATGCCATAGATGCTTTCCTGCGCAGGGATACTCAGGAGGCGAGGGAAATTATCATGAAGGACAGCGAGATAGACCGCATCAGGGATAGGTTAATCGAGGAAATCGTGGGGGAAATTACTCTCAAACCCGAGATTGCCCCAGTTGCCCTGAAGGCCCTGAATATCGTTCAGAATTTCGAAAGGATAGCGGACCTGGCCACGAATATTGCCGAGGACACGATTTTCTGGGTCGAGGGTATAATCTTCAGACACGGAATTGAGCGTTGAAGGGGGAGAATTCCCCCCATTATCTTACCACGGTCTTTTTTATGATGGTTTCAGAGGATTTTCTGAGCCTTACTATGTAGATGCCCGGGGATAGGCGGACCCTGAGCCTGCTCTTCGGGGAGCTGGATTCGAATACCATCCTTCCTGATGCATCGAATATCTGAAGTATGCGGGCATCCTGCGGGAGGGAGATGAGGAGACTGTGGTTCGCGAGGGGAATGATTCTGAATGCTGGAGAATTTTCGTCTCTGGCTACAGAGGGAATCAGCCGGAAGGAGAGGGTGTCCGATGTGGTGATATTGCCCCATGGGTCCGAAGCCTGAACGAAGTACAGGATCTGGCTCGTATCCTGGGGAAGCGGTTGGGTGGGTATGGTGTCTGTCCACCATCCCGCACCTGCATCCATCATGGTGCTTACATTGAAGGATGTATCCGACTGGAATTTCCAGAAGAACCGGACCTCGTTTATGCGGTGGTTGTCTATGGCGAACACCTGCACAGGATAGGGGCCGTATGGATAAGTGCTGTCGTCCTCCAGAGTGGTGAGCGAGTCGATGTATGGGAAAATCAAGTCCCTATAATATACAGACATCGACATCAACTCTTTGCGATGAATGGGATCATAAACATATCCTGCCAGGTAGGCCCGATCCCCAAGGATGGTTCCGCTGTAGAACCATGAGCTGTCCTGGTAGGTTCTGAACCATACGGAGTCCCCGGTGAGGGTATTGAGGGCCATTGCCCATCCGTGGTAGTTCGTATTGGAGAAGTTCCTGGTAAACCCGGTGGCCAGTGCATGGTTATCCGAGCGATTGCAGGATATGGAATATGCCCTCTCGTTTCCTCCCAGATGGTATTCCCTGGACCACAACTGGTTCCCGTTATCGGGGGCGAGGGCCATGAACCATAGATTGTCTTCCGTTCCGCTGGAATACTTCTTGCCCGCGGCGATGTAATTGCCGTTTTCGTCCACACAGATGGAATAACCTGTCTCCCCCTGAAGGGTTCCATACAGTTTCTCCCATATTACATCCCCGGTTTCGTTATCTATCTTCAGTATCCAGAAATCATCGTATCCCTGACTGTTTACATAGCTGTAGCCTATGACCACATAGTTGCTGTCTGTAGGATCCTGTGTTATATCCATAAAGGCATTCCTGTCATCCCTTGAATCGTATCCACCATAGGTGCGTAGCCAGAGGGAATCCCTCGTCTGTGGATCCAGTTTCAGTATGAAACCTTCCATTCCGGAATCTCCGGGAACTTCGTAATATCCCACTATCACATAATAGCCTTCGTTGTCCACTATTACGCTTTGAGCACCTTGATTCAAGTAATCTCCGTAAACATTTTCCCAGAGATATCCAAGTGCTGAGTCGAATACCGCGACAGCTATGTTAGTATTACTACCGGCTAAGTCTTTTCCAACTACTATGATTTTCCCGGAACTATCTATCGCAACTCCGTACCCGTATGTTTCTGTGAGAAGTGTAAATCTACCGGACTCCGCATCTGTATCAAGCCAGATCAGTACCATATAGGTATCCTGTACGAAGTTCGAAACCATGAATAATCCCAATGCTCTATTTACTGCAACCGCCCTGTATTCATGATCCAGGGTATCATCTATTTGAATTCTGTGTACCCATATCGTATCGCCCGGTACCTGTGCCCACATGGCCGGTGCAGTGAGCATGAGGATACCGGAGGCCATCCATATCTTCTTCATCATACTCATGTGCCACCTCCTTTGTGGTATGTTCCGATTTTTTACATTTGAACATCGAGAACATATTTTCAAAAGTATAAAGATTAATTACTTATGTTTCAACATACAAATTAAGTCAGTAATATCAATAGTTTATAACGATTTTGTGTAATGTTTTTCGAAATAATTTGGCTGAAATTTTCAGTTTTTCGTAGATCCGGGTTATATGGCTGAATTAAAAGGGGTTAGAACATAGTGCTTTTACGAGTTCGGTCGATGGTCAGGACAGGATGTCCGCCGTGACCGGGCGGTTTACTGATTTTCCTGCACGGGATGACCGGTGGATTTTTGATCCGGGTTCCCTAATCCTCCACACTCGAGGCCAGTCTGTAGAGCATATAGAGGAACAGGGCAAATATGGCCATGGGCGTTATGACAGCGAATGTTATGAAGTATTCGGGATTGGGAATGTCCCGGCGCTGGATGTAGTAGAAGGCCGTATTCTCCACAGTGATCAGGTAAAGGGATATTAAAATCCCCATGAGCCCCAGTATATCGAAGAATTGGGAGGCGACTCTGTTCCATTCTTTCTCTTCTATGTTCCTGGCGGGCAGGAAGAAAATGAGTCCCGGAAACCTCCGGATTATGCGCTTTTCGAAGGCAAGGAGCCCGACGAATATAAGGGGAAGCAGGGAGAATACGATGGTCGTCAGAAGGTAGCCCGCGTCCACATACCCCGAGGCCGAAGTGTATTTACCGAATATGCCCCACATTCCTGCGAAGCTCGTGATGAGAATCAGAATGTAGATCTTCTTCCTCATGGACCCTATTAATTTTAAACTGCTTTGCCCGGCCTGTGAAAAATCCTCTCGCTTTCCAATAAAAATTTGAGAGAGATAGGCCTTCTTAATCGTCCATTACCGGAAAAGAACTTTCCCTTCATAAGCATACCTTTAACCCATAGAGATAGGGGCAGGGAACTTTTTAAGATAAACATCTACAGCATAGCGGATATTCACATCACCGCTCAGGGCATTCATGAGCGGTATACTGTTGGTATGCTGAGGCCTTTTACAACTCATGAGAGTGGTTTTTCGCAATACAGCGGGGTCCAGTGCTTCGTATTAATATTTTGCTCCTTTAAAATTTATGCACCCTTGCCGGGGTGGCGGAACAGGCAGACGCAGGGGACTTAAAATCCCCGGGGCTATGCCCGTGCGGGTTCGAGTCCCGCCCCCGGCACTTGAGGAACAGGGGAGAAGGCATTCTGGCTATTATTATGGGTCTGGTAGTGGGGGCCGTGCTGGACTGGGCTGCGACGAATTTCCTGCCATCCCATCCTGCCAGGGACTTCTTTATTAAGAAGGTGCAGTTTGGAATTCCGGAGTTTTCGCTGGATCTGGTAATACTGTCCATGAGCGCTGGACTGGTCTTCAGGTTTTCCCTGATAATGGTTATAATGGCCATAGTCTTCTATGTGGTTTACAGGAACATCTGAATTCCTTTAAAATTTTGTTCCTGCGGGAGTGGCGGAATTGGCAGACGCGCTGGGTTCAGGACCCAGTGGGGTCAGTCCCCGTGTGGGTTCGAGTCCCACCTCCCGCATTTGCCCCATATCTGGATAGACCTGGCAAACTCTCCTCAGGTCCTATTCTTCAGGCCCATAATAGATGAACTCCGCACGCGGGGGGTGGATATAACCATAACTGTCAGAGATTTTGCCCAGACCGTTCCCCTCGCCCGCCGGATGAACCTTCGGTTTACCATTGTGGGTACCCACGATGGGAGGAGCAGGTTTCGCAAGGGTGTGGGCCTTGTCCGGAGAGCATTTCAGCTCATCAGGTTCTACAGGGAGATGAATAAAAAAGTGGATCTATCCCTGTCGCATAATTCGTATCATCACATACTGGCCAGCAGACTGCTTGGTATTCGCACGATTACGATGATGGATTTCGAGGGACAGAAAGCCAATCATCTGGCCTTCAGGCTTGCCCACCGGATCCTCCTGCCCATCCACTTCAAAAGGGAGTATATAAAAAAGTACGGGGCCGATGAGGGGAAGGTTCGATTCTTCGATGGTCTTAAGGAGGAGGTCTATCTGTGGAATTTCGAGCCCGGAGATGACTATATCGCACAACTTGGTATTCCGAGGGACAGGCCCGTGGCTGTGGTCAGAACCCCTCCCGATTATGCCCTGTACCACAGGGGGGAGGGCCCATTCCATTCGATTCTGCGGCATCTTCGAGGAAGAGCCAGTGTGATACTGCTTCCCCGGACTGCGGAGCAGAAGGTTCGGCTCTCGAGGGAATTTCCGGATTTCTTTATTCCAGAGGATGCCATAGATGGTCCAAGGGCCCTCTACTGGGCCGATTTTTCCATCAGTGGTGGAGGAACGATGAACAGGGAGAGCGCTCTTCTGGGCACTCCCGCTTACAGCACATTTCAGGGGGAGAAGTCCGGCGTCGATGAGTATCTGGAGAAACTGGGCATGCTCAGGTATGTGTCTTCTCCGGAAGAGATAGACATTCGAAGGAAAGAGGGGCACAGGATTCTGGTTCAGGGCAAGAAGGTGCTCAATCAGGTGGTGGAATATATACTGGAGGAACTCGGTGTCGTTTAGAATTTTGACCGATGCAACTGGATGCTTTATGGAAAGAAGTTCGCACAGAGGTCGATTCGTTTCTGGACGGATTCCTGCCCCCCGCTGAGTGCAGGCCCTCCATTCTCAACAGGGCAATGCGATATGCGGTCTTTCCGGGGGGGAAGAGGGTTCGTCCGTTGCTTGTTTATCTTGGTTATGAACTGGAGAGGGGTGAGTATCCATTCGGTAATGAGCAGGTGATCAGGACGGCTTCTGCCATAGAATTGATTCACACCTTTACCCTCGTTCACGATGATCTTCCCGCTCTGGATAACGATGCTTGCAGAAGGGGGAAGCCCGCAGTTCATAAAGAGTTCGGGGAGGATGTGGCGATACTGGCGGGGGATGCCCTCTTTGCCTATGCTGTGGCTCTGCTCTCCGATGTCGATGGGAAAGTTCGGAAAATCATAATAGATTCGTTAAAGGGGGTGATAGAGGGGCAGATTCTGGACTTGAGGGAGGAGATACGCACTGCCGAGGAGGTGCTCCTTGTCCACAGGTACAAAACGGGGGAGCTCATGAAAGCCAGCCTCCTTTCGGGGTATCTGATTGCGAATGGAAAAGAGGTCGATGTGGTGGAGGAGGTGGCCTACAGTTTCGGAAAGATCTTCCAGATTACCGATGATATAATGGATGCGGCCGAAGGGAAAGTGGAAAGGGCTTCCATTATCCGCTTTATGAGCATAGATGAGGCCGGGGAGCTGGTAAGGAATGAGCTTTCGAAGGCGCTGGATCTCATAGACGGGGCCTTCGGCGGAAGGGGAAAGTTGCTGAAGGAACTTTTCGAACTCGTGGCCCAGAGGGTAAAATGAACAGGGTTTTCCTGAGCGCATTTATAACTGTGATCATAGCACAGATATTGAAGATCATCTATAACTTCATCCGGGAAGGGAAGGTGGATTTCCGCATCATGACTTCCACGGGTGGCATGCCCTCCTCCCATAGTGCATCCGTTATGGCCCTTACGACCGCTGTGGGTATAGAAACCGGATGGGATTCCCCCCTTTTCGGTGTAACCCTCTTCTTCAGCCTCATAGTGATGTACGACGCCGCCGGAATAAGGAGGGCGGCGGGGCGTCAGGCAGAAATCCTCAACAGGATCATGGACGATCTCTATCGGGGTAGAACCCTCTACGAGGAAGGGGAGAAGTTGAAGGAGCTGCTCGGGCATACCCCCGTAGAGGTTATAGTGGGTGCTATTCTGGGTATTGTGGTGTCCCTCATGCTGTACAAATATGTCTGGTGAACAGCCTCTTTTCACCCCTTCTCGTTCCCTGTCCTCTGGTGCTACTTTCCCATCACTATGGGTTGCGTAATTATCCTGTCCCCCACCCGCAGTCTCATCACATAGGTGCCCGGGTTCAGGTTGATTCGAAATTCGTACTGCCCTCGGGGAAGATACCCGATGGATTTTATGTGGAGCAGTCTGCCCGTTGATGAATACACTTCCAGTCCAGCATAGGCCGGTGTGGACAGGAAGAGCTGAATTATATCGCCCTTTACCTCTATCCGGAACTCCTCTTTCTCTGGTATCATTACGGGCAGGGTGGTCGGGACGCTCAGGGCGAACACTTCGAGGCTTCCGGAGGTGTCCCCCATAACAGTAGTACCGCTCAGGAAGGATATGCTTCCATAATAGGGGCCGGTGCTCCCGCTGGCATACAGTTGACTGCCGAATACCTCCATCGCATAGGGTTCATCGTTTCCGGTGCCCCCTATTACGAGTGTCTTTATATGGGACTGAAGATCCTTCGACAGCTTTGTAAAGAAGATATTGCTCCTTTCCAGAGTCCCATACCCCTGGCGTGAGGGTGCGAGGTCGGTGCTGTAGGTGTTTCCGACGATGATCACGGTATTTCCCGATGTTATCAGGTCCATTCCCACATCGTGCTGGGAGCCGGCGATTATGGCTGTGGGCAACAGGGAAGAGAGGTCATGGCTCACACCCACCACGAAGGCATCCATATAAGTTCCGGGTGAGGGGGTGCCAAATATATTGAAAGGGGCTGGAAGAAGCGTATAATCCAGAGCAGATCCGGTAATGTAGATGGCGGAATCGCCAATGGTCATGGAACTGGCAAGGGCGGAGCCTATGAATATGGTTGAGATGGGCTGAAGGGAGGAGTCCAGTTTCGTAACGAAGGCGGCATCCGGTCCCGTTCCGTACAGGGGACCCCCGTTTGCAAATGTGGAGGAGCTGTCTGTATGCCCCACTATGTAGATCCAGCCATCGCCTCCCACCTCCAGATCCCCTGTCTCATCGTCTCCAGTGCTCGAGAGTATGGAAATCCTTTCCACTGCGGAGAGACTGCTGTCGATCCTCATGACGAATGTTTCTGCCCCTCCGCTCTGGCCGTATAGGGTTTCCGGAACACCAAATGCGGGGAAAGTATCCGTCGTTCCGGTCAGGAGTATCTTTCCGGAGGGAAGAACCTCCACATCCGAAACACTCTGGTTTCCGCTGGCCCCTATTATGAGGGATCGGATTACGGATGTGAGGTCGGAATCTATTTCGAATACCACCAGATCCACCCCGTCTATCGTTCCTGTTATGGTCGAGGGGATGCCCAGCTGAGTGGCGTCCTGTGTGGAAGATGCAAGCAGGATATTTCCATTTGGTCTGCGGGCAAGGTGGACACCCATGTATTCGCCTTCGTAGGATGCTCCTCCTATGACGAGTGTGCCCAGATGAAGGCTCAGATCCGGGGAGAGCTTCGATACGAAGAGGTCCCTGAGTCCGGGATTCCCGGCCGTATTTCTCGAAGGGGCAAATGTCGTATAGTCCGATGTGTACCCGGCTATATACACTGCTCCGCTGGTGGGATCCACTTCCATGTCGAAAGCTATATCTGTCGATGCCCCTGTGATTACGGCGGAGAATACAGGGTCTATGATCACGGGAAATCGGCTGTCGTGGTCTTCGGGTACGAATTCTATGTGGTCTTTCCCTGCCAGAACCTTTACTTTCACCTCCCTTGCTCCCTGAAATGCTCTGACTTCTTTCACGCTGACTTTCACTTCCCCTTCCGGGTCCTTCAGGAGGAGTTCCGTTCCATTAACCTCCACACTGCCATTTTTTAGGGGAAGGATAATGGCTCCAGGGTTTTCTCTGGCGGGAACTTCGAAGTGGATTTCCACCTGATTACTGCTTATGGGTACAACTACCGCATCCACACCCTCCTGAATATTCCGAATGCGCACCTGCCTGTAGGTTTTGAATTTTCTGATTTCTCTTTCCTTCACGATGGTTATGCTTCCGGATGGCATTTCCCCTTCCACGACCGGCCCTTTCAGGTTAAGTTGTATTTTACCCATGGAGATGCTTCCCCTGTGAGAGATGTAGAAAGTTCCGGAAGGAAATATGACGAACCCCTTTCCTTCCATGTGGACAAAATAAGCCATCGAGAGAACAATGACCAGCATGGGGTAATTATAAAACAACTAAACCGGGATAAAATACAGTACATCTATATGAAAATAATCTCTATTTAAATCATGCATTTTCAAAAACTAAACAAATTTGGTATGTTTTATAGTTTGTCCCGGACACCGGTACGCCGCCAGAATGCCGAAGGATTTCGGGCTTTAAAATTAGTCAAAAAGGAGGAAGTTATGTTCAAGGTATTTCTGCTGCTCTCCCTTTTATATGTTATCCTGCTTATATTCTTTGCATTGAAGGCAGTCGGGGAAACTCCAGCGGCCGATTGCGATGATACTTATGTGATAGACAGATCCACTGCAATCACTGGATATATGGAGGCAGATCTCAGGGACAGAATAGTGGAGGTACTGTCCGGGCTCCTGAAAGATGTCCATCCAGTCAGGGTTTTCGTGGGAAGGATGGGAAAGGGGGTTCTGGACAGAGGTCATGTGGCAAAGGGGCTTGGAAAGGTCTATCTGCTGTACGGGACCACGAGTGTGGATTTCGGGGAGCAGGTGATAAGGGCGGTTTCGGATTTTCTCAGGAGCAGGGGATACGATAGGGTGGAAATCC
>JALSOK010000001.1 GCA_026986535.1 Caldifarciminota bacterium | reverse complement strand
ATCCACATCATGGTCTTCCTCCTTTTTACTTTTTATTACAAATTAAATTTTAAAGCATAGAACTTTTGGATATGGAATGCCGCAGGGGAGAAGAGGCTCCGGCATTCTAAGGGGGGGGAATCCCCCCTATTCCTGCACCTTTTCCATGACCTTCCTGATGGTTCTCAGGTATTCCTCGAGGGCTTTCCTCCCCTCTGTGGTTATCCTTATTATGGTGGTGGGCCTCTTTCCGATGAATGTCTTCTCTATTTTCACATAACCGGCTTCTTCCAGTTTGTTCAGGTGGGCGGACAGGTTCCCCCTCGTAAGGCCCGTTATCCTGTTCAGGAATGTGAAGTCGGCTTCCTTCAACTCGTACAGGGCTGTGAGTATTGCCAGGCGGGCAGGTTCGTTCACCATCCTGTCGATTTCAGTTATCTTCCTGTAGATGTCCATCTGCCACCTCCTTTTTGAAGCGGGAGAACAGGATGATTCCGGATGCTGTCATCGCGGCTCCCGTAATCGTCAGGAGTACGAATGGAAAAATTCCGGAATCTGCTCCCATGTATATGGAGATGAGGCCGGTGATCAGAGAGATGGCCGCATAGATCCAGAACCTCTTCAGGCCCGAGTATATTGCGATGCTGGAGAGGACTATGGAAACGAATATGCTCAGTGATGCTTCGTATATGACGGGTTTATCGTGAACCAGGAGTATAAGCGCTATCATGATTAGTGCCAGGACCACTCCTGCTGTCGTCCATATTCCTCTGCTTCGGGATGGAATCGAGTAGCCTGTGAAGGGCCATACCCATTTCTCCTTTGCTCTTCTGATGAGGTATCGGACGAGGAAAATGCTCAAAAGTATCAGGATGAACAGCCCCTTCTCAGCCAGAGAGTAAATGCTTCCTGTCGAGGCATTCATGAGAAATCCGTAGAGCCCTATCAGGAGGATTCCGAGTCCGGAGATCATTTCTGTCAGACCATCCTCCCACCAGGAGGCCCTTGCCCTCTTCCTTATCTCTCCTATGTCGGTCATGTTCCACCTCCCTGTTTTGTTTATATTACAAACCTGTTTAAATTTTAAACCTGTTTTCGTCATTTGTCAAGGTGGATACGGATGTATGGATAAAATTCGCATGTGGGTTGATTTACAGGGGGCAGGGGGAGGAATCCCCCTGTGCTATCCATTTACGGGGAAGATTTCATCCAGTTTCTTCATTACATCATCGGTGAGGTGCTGTTTCACTTCAAGGGCTCCCAGATTCTCCTCGAACTGCTCCAGACTGGATACTCCCAGTATTACGGAGGTGACTTTTTCATTCTTCAGAATCCAGGCTATGGCCAGCTGGACCATGCTCACGCCCATTTCCTCCGCCAGCTCCCTGAATTTTCGAACCCTCTCCATCGCTTCTTCCCCCAGAAGACCGCTTTCCTCCAGCCATTGTTTCAGCGTTGGAAATTCTTCCAGCCGTGAGCCCCGGGGAATTCCCTCGATGTATTTTCCCGCGAGTATTCCGGATGCCAGGGGGGAAAAGGTGGTGAGACCTATTCCGGGGTCCTCATACAGGGGGGCATATTCCACTTCCACCCTCCTGCGCACGAGCAGGTTGTACTGGGGTTGCTCCACTATGGGGGGCATTATACCTGCCTGACGGGCCAGGGTTGCGGCTTCTTTTATTTCCTGTGCACTCCATTCCGATGTGCCCCAGTACAGGGCCATTCCCTTATCGAGTATGTACTTTATGCCGGATATAACTTCTTCCATGGGGGTTTCGGGGTCGGGTCTGTGGCAGTAAACTATGTCCACATAATCCATCTGCAGTCTCCTGAGGGATGCGGTCAGCCCCTCTATGAGATGTTTTCTGGAGAGGCCCATCTGATTCCTTTCCCGGGGTCCCCACCAGAATATTTTGGTGGATACCACATAATCCATGCGGTTGAGGTCCTTCAGGGCCTGTCCCATGAGGTATTCTGCCACACCCCCGTTGTATGCCTCCGCCGTGTCGAAGAATGTTATTCCGCTGTCGAAGGCCCTGTGTATGAGCTCGCGAACCTCCCTGAGTCCCAGTTTCCTCCCAAATGTGAGCCAGCTACCCACGGATAATTCGCTGAGCATCAATCCCCATTTTCCAGTTTTCCTGTACTCCATAACTTTTTTACCTCCCTGTTTTTTGGAAATCCCTGCGAAAATTTTACGGCGAGGTGGGAATAATGCAGGGGGTATTGTCCTCGTTAAAATTTCCCCATGGATAACCTGGAGGATAGAGTTCGAGCGGTTCTGGAGAGGTCTTCTGCTGATTACAGGATGCAAAGGCTGGATGGCCGATTGCTCCTTCTTCTGAGGGATGGTGATAAGGTCGATGGGCTGGTTTCTGCTCTCAGGGGGGAGGGTCTGTATGTTGCTTATGGGGAGCCTGTTCCGGATTACTACGAATGGAGGCAGCAGATCAGGCGGGAGGATATCTACATCCCTGAGGATCTCAATGAGATAGCCGACAGCCTGTGGAAGCTCAGGGAGGATATAGACGAGTGGAAGTTGCTCCTGAGTATTCCGGACGAGGTGGTTGACCTTCTCCTGCTGGGGGACAGGCGGGAGATATACTTTCAGCTCAAGAAGTGGGGATGGGACAGGCGTCTGGAGGTTGTGTACTTCATCGAATGGTTCGAAACCTACTACGGACTTCTCAACTTCTGGAGGGAAGCGATAGAGAACATTGGGGCCAATCCGTTCGGCAGGTATTACCTCCTCAAGGTGGAAGATGCGCCTCCTGAAGTTGCTTAAGGACAGGTTCGGAATTTCCAGAGCCCTCGCTGAGCGCTTTGTGGAAGAGGGCAGGGTGTGGGTGGACGGCGGGAGGGTGGAGGATCCCTCCATTAGAGTGGAGCGAGATTCATTCGTCTGTGTGGAAGGGGCGTATGTGATGCTCAATAAACCGGAGGGTTATGTGGTATCACGCAGCGAGAGGGGAAAACCCGTTGTATATGATCTCCTCCCCTCCGATTTCCTGATGCTGAAACCGGTGGGAAGGCTGGATATGGATTCTCAGGGGTTGCTCATTCTGGTGGGGGATGGGCTCCTTCAGCACAGGCTCACCCATCCCCGGTATGGGGTCCGGAGGGGATATGTTGCGCTCCTGGACAGGGAGTGGAAGCCCGGGCTGTTCGAGGAGATGAAGAGGGGAATCGAGTCGGGAGGGGACTTCCTGAGGGCGGTTGAGGCTTTTCCGGTGGGCGAGCTCCATGTTCCGGAGGCCCTCAGGGATATATGGCTCGAGGGGGTGGATGGGGCGAGGGGGATTTACATAGAGCTCCGCCATGGGAAGTACAGGGAGATAAGGAGGATGCTGTGGAGGCTGGGGTACGATACCAGGCTCCTTCGCAGAATATCCTATGGAAGCCTTCTCCTGGATGTGCCTTCCGGGCAGTGGAGGGCCCTCTCGAAGGATGAGGTCAGGGCCCTATATAGAGAAGCCGGATTTCAGGTTTCCTGAACCTTTTGGGAGCCCGTATCTATGAGGACTATTTCGTAGTCGTACCGGGCATTTACATTGGCACTCGCAGAGCAGAATTTGTTCTTGGAGAGATTGACTGCTTTTTCCACTTTCTTCCTGTACTTTTCCGGTTCTGGAAGGTGTACCCGGTATATGAGTTTAATCTTCGTAAAGACTTTGGGATGCTCAGGAGCCCTTTCCCCATGGGCTTCCACCTCCACCTTTTCGAATGGCACCCTCATCCTGCTCAGTATATGGACCACATCCATGGCGGTGCACGACATTATGGACATGAGGAGCAGTTGCATCGGGCGGGGGGAATTCTCGTCGAGGATCAACCTTCTGTCTCCGGATACTATTTCGTAAACTCCGGAGTCCCTATCCCACTTCAGATGTGCCTGCATATTCAAAGTTTAAACTTCTTCGAATGTTCCCAGAATCTCATCCAGCAGGTGGGTGCTCAGGTCCCCCCTCAAAAATCGCTCGTTTTCCAGAATCCTCAGATGCAGGGGGATGATGGTTTTTATTCCCGGCCCTTCTATGTAGAACTCCTCCAGAGCCCTCCTCAGTCTCCTTATGGCTTTGCCTCTGCTTTCATCCCACACGATGAGCTTGGCTATCATGGAATCGTAGTAGGGGGGGATTGTGTATCCGGCGTAAATATGGCTGTCCACACGAACGCCGGGCCCTCCCGGTTTGTGCAGGAACTCTATTCTGCCCGCAGTGGGAGTGAAGTTCCTCTCCGGGTCTTCTGCAGTTATCCGGGCTTCGATGGCATGTCCTCTGAATTCGATGTCCTCCTGCCTCAGACCCATTTTCTCTCCCTGCGCGATGAGGATCATCTGCTTGATGATGTCCACTCCGGTTATCATTTCCGTCACGGGATGCTCCACCTGTATGCGGGTATTCATCTCGATGAAGTATATGTTTCCGTCTCTGTCCATCAGGAATTCCATGGTACCCGCAGAGTAGTACCCGATGGCCTTTGCTCCCCTGACGGCCACCTCCCCCAGCCAGCTCCTCTTTTCCCCGTTGAGGGCGGGGCTCGGGGCCTCTTCCATGATCTTCTGGTGCCTCCGCTGAAGAGAGCACTCCCTCTCCCCCAGATGAATTACATTTCCGTGCTGGTCACCGAGGATCTGGATTTCTATGTGGCGGGGGTCCTCCAGGTATTTTTCTATGTATATGCGTCCATCTTTGAATGCGGCTTCTGCTTCCGCCTTTGCCGCCTGAAATGCGGTTTTGAATTGCTTTTCTTCCCTTACGAGCCGCATGCCCCTTCCTCCTCCTCCAGCAGCCGCTTTTAGAATGACCGGAAACCCGATTTCCTTTGCGATTCTGAATGCTTCGTCTATATCCTCTATGGGCTCGTCCGTGCCGGGGACCACGGGGACGCCCGCTTCCTTCATGAGCTTCTTCGCCCTTACCTTATCGCCCATCGCTCTGATGGCTTCGGGAGGGGGGCCGATGAAGACGATTCCATGGTCCCTGCACATTTCCGCAAATTCGGCGTTCTCCGCAAGGAAACCGTATCCGGGATGAATGGCATCCGCGTTGGTTATCTCCGCTGCTGCCAGGATGTTCTTGATGTTGAGGTAGCTGTTTATGGGGTTGGGAGGGCCTATCTTCACTGCATAGTCGGCCATCATAACGGGGAGAGAATTCTCATCCGCTTCCGAGTACACCACAACGCTCTCTATTCCCAGCTCTTTTAATGCGTATATGATACGCAGGGCGATTTCACCTCTGTTGGCAATTAAGACCCTTTTGAACATGGCCTAAATTATATTGGCCTGAAAAGGACTTTATGGTGAAAATTGCCTGCGGCCGGGTGTTTTCTTAATCCTGCCCCGGGGAGCTTCCTCCCTTTTCCGGCGATTGCATCTGCTTCTGAATTTCCATGAAGTGCTTCGTAATCTCCTCGTCGTCCGGCTTGAGTTCGTGGGCCCGCTTTATGTAGCCGTAGGCATCTTCCACGCTTCCCATCTTATAGAGGGCCCATCCCATCGAGTCCAGTATGCTTGCATCCGTTGGATTGAGCTGGAGGGCTTTCTTCAGGAGCTCGAACCCCTTTTTCACATCGATACCCCTATCGACCAGCATGTACCCCCAGTTGTTGTACACGAAGGACAGGAGCCTGTAATTTTCGGGAATGGAAGTGGTATCCAGCTCTTTTTCCAGCAGTTCCGCGGCCCTGGCATAATATATGGAGGCCGAATCGTACTTTCCTTCCGCATTGTAGTGGTTGGCAAGGTCGTAGTATGCCTGCGGGTCGTCCGGTTTTAGTGCCGCATACTTCTTCAGAATCCGGTAGTATTCCCGAATTTTTCCGTGGCGCAAAAGGAAGGTCATATAGCTTCTGTACCGCTCGGTGTTGGATGGGTCCAGAGCTATGGCCAGCTTCAGGTACTTTTCTGCCAGCCCCGTTTTCCCCGCCTTTTCA